>NZ_BAAGIR010000012.1:0-38771 GCF_054658155.1 Alkalibacterium sp. m-11 | reverse complement strand
AAGTCCAATGGGACAACTGAAGAAAATGTTTGGGTAATGAAACACACAGAATGAGCCATTTTAATATTAAAATTGAAGAGTTACCATCTCTAGAAAAAAAGTTTCCGCCAAAGTCTTGACACATACGGAACTGGAAGTCTATTTGACAAAAAACGGAGATACAGTACAGTTAAGTGTTATCGATGATGGCGTCGGTTTTAAAGTGGAAGATAAGAAAGCAGGCAGTTACGGACTACATAATATAAGAGAACGAATCGAAGGCATGGGTGGGAATGTGAGAATCATTTCACTTAAAAATGTCGGCACACGAATTGAGATCAATGTACCAATAGTATAGAGGAGGAGACTATGTGATACGGTTGTTGTTAGTAGATGATCATGAAATGGTACGTCTTGGATTGTCATCCTTTTTTTCAGTACAGGATGATTTTGAAGTGGTTGGAGAAGCCGAGAATGGGGAAATAGGAGTAGAACTGGCGCTTAAGGAAAAGCCTGATATTATTCTGATGGATCTGGTAATGGAAGTGATGGACGGTACAGAAGCTACACAGCAGTTGATGACGCAATGGCCGGAGGCCAAAATCATAATCCTGACAAGTTTCATTGACGATGAAAAGGTATATCCAGCTATGCAGGCAGGGGCCTGTGGGTATATTTTAAAAACATCTACAGCTCAGGAAATTGCAAAAGCGGTCAGGAATACTTATAACGGTGATAATTATATCGAGGACGAAGTCAGTTCAATCATGGAGGAGAAGAAAGAGGAATCCATGAAGCATTATCCTCATGAACTACTGACTAATAGAGAGAACGAGGTGGTTCAGCTTATTTCCAAGGGGTATACCAATCAGGAAATAGCGGATGAGCTTTTTATCACTTTAAAGACAGTCAAGACACATGTCTCTAACATATTATCGAAGCTGGATGTGGAAGATAGAACTCAAGTGGCCATTTATGCATTCAGACACGATCTGGTCAAAGAGTAGATGACTCTTGGGTATAAAAAAGTGAGCAGACATATACGATGTCCGCTCACTTTTTTTAATTTGTTAAAATAACTGGAAGGATGATCGGTCTTCTTTCAGTTTCTGCAAAGAGGAACTGCTTGATATCTTCGATCAGGTCATTCCTCAACTTAAATTCATTGACGGAATTGTGTTCGAATGATTTCCGGATACTCTTATACGCTATTTTCTGAGCATTTTGTATGAGTTCTTCTGATTCTCTCATATATATGAAGCCTCTTGAGATAATATCAGGTCCGGCAAGCACTTCTTTCTTCTTAGGGTCAATGGTGGCTACAACTACAACTAGACCATTATCAGAAAGGATTTTTCGGTCTCTCAAGACGACGTTACCTATATCTCCAATCCCGCTTCCATCTACATAAACATCTTTTGCGTCAAAGTCTCCGGCGCGTCGTGCACTGTCTTCAGTAAATGCGACGATTTGACCGTTATCCAGTACAAAACAGTTTTCTTCAGCTACGCCCGTTTTCTGTGCAAGAGATGCATGGATTTTCTGCATACGATGCTCGCCGTGAATAGGAACAAAGTATTTAGGCTTCATGAGTTGAAGCATCAATTTCTGCTCTTCCTGACCACCGTGTCCTGAAGTATGAATGTTGTTGATTTTTCCGTGGATGACGTTTGCGCCAGCTTCAAGAAGCTGGTTGATGACACGGTTAACGCTGACAGTATTCCCGGGAATAGGAGAGCTGGAGAAAATAACTGAATCTCCAGGCTGGATGGAAATCTGTCTGTGTGTTCCGTTTGCGACACGACTGAGAGCTGCCATCGGCTCACCTTGTGATCCTGTACATAAGATCAGGATCTCATTATCATTGTAACGTTTCAGTTCATTCGGGTGAATGAAGGTGCCTTCTTCTGCCTGGATATACCCAAGTTCCTGACCTGTCTCCATCGCATTGACCATACTTCTTCCAAATACGGCAATTTTTCTTCCAGTCTTGTTAGCCGCTTCGACAACTTGCTGGATTCGTGAAATATTTGAAGCAAATGTCGCAAAGATGATACGGCCATCGATTTTCTTAAGAAGACTGCGAATTGAATCTCCAACTACCTGTTCGGACTTGGTAAAGTTTGGAACTTCAGCATTGGTACTGTCAGACAGAAGGGCAAGAACACCTTCTTCTCCAATTTTAGCCATCTTGTGGATATTTGCGGGTTCTCCAACTGGTGTGAAGTCGAATTTAAAGTCCCCGGTCTGGACAATATTACCATTCGGAGTCTTCACAACGATACCGTATGATTCTGGCACACTGTGAGTAGTTCTGAAGAATGATACAGTAGTCTTTCTGAACTTGGTGACTGTATCTTCATTGACTTCGTGAAGTGTTGCAGAACGCAGCAGGTTGTGTTCGTTCAATTTATTTTTTATTAGAGCCAGAGCAAGTTTATTAGCATAGATAGGGATGTTAAGCTGCTTAAGAAGGAAAGGAATTCCTCCTACGTGATCCTCATGTCCATGTGTAATAAACAGCCCTTTGATCTTGTCCTGATTTTCTATCAGATAGCTGTAATCGGGAATGACATAATCGATACCTAAAAGATCGTCTTCCGGGAACTTAATTCCTGCATCAATAAGAATGATCTCATCCTGGAATTGGACAGCATAGGTATTCTTTCCTATCTCATTCAGTCCTCCTAAGGCATAGACTGCCGTTTCATTGTTCTTGATATTTGGTTTCATATAAACGTCTCCTTATAATGTTTGATTTCAGTTTGCTAATGAATACTTACAAAAAAAGATAAATCTCATCAGGTCTGTATAGTGGGTACTAGCCACTGCTATAAATATATTACCATAATGAAAATAATAAGTATAGGAAGGCAAGTCGTCATCATTGAAACAAACTGTTGATAAAGCATTGAGTAAATGCTGTTTTATGTATATAGTAGGAGAATAGCAGTGAAAAAAGGAAGTGTGTAAATAGATATGACAAACAGGAAATTATTCGTATTTGACATTGACGGCACTCTACTGGACGAGAACAAGCAGATTCCTGACAGTACGAGAGAGGCAGTTAAGAGACTGGCTGAAAATTATGAAGTAGCTATAGCTACTGGCAGAAACCGGACCATGGCTTCAGAAATCATTAAGGAACTGACCATTGAAAACTATATTGTCTGCAATGGTGCAGCTGCATATTATAAGCACGATTCAATCTATACCAATTTTTTAAATAAGGATGAGCTTGATCGCCTTATTAGATTAGCTGACGAGAACGGACATCAAATTGTATATGAAACAGTCGATGAGCTCAAAAGACGAAGCAGCCAGGCAAATAAGAGGATGGAGGAAGGAATGGCTCATGTCGGGTTTCCAGTACCGGAACACGATCATGACTACTATAAGGAACAGTCTCTTGTACAGTGTCTGATTTTTTATACAGAAGAAGAATCCTCATTGTATGAAGATGGACAATTTGATCATTTCAGATTTGTGAGATGGCACGACAAGGGGGTCGATGTTCTTCCTGTTGGAGGATCCAAGTTTTCGACTATTGAACGTCTGGCTGAACACCTTGATATAAGCAATGAAGATATTGTGGCCTTCGGTGACGGATTTAATGATATGGAAATGATTAAACATGTCGGCACTGGTGTAGCGATGGGTAACGCTGAAGATGAGGTGAAAAAAGTTGCTGATCTTGTAACAGCCAGCAGCAGTGAGAATGGTATTCAGCTGGCTCTTGAAAAGTTGGGTTTCAACTGATGAAATGTGTCAATCTTGTGAAAAACGACTGGGAAACCAGTCTTTTTTCTATGATCTTATAGACAAAGTAGGGTCTATGAGTAATAATAAGAAAGTATGACGCAGGGGGTATAGCTCAGTTGGGAGAGCGCTTCGCTGGCAGCGAAGAGGTCGTCGGTTCGAGCCCGTCTATCTCCATTCAACCATCTAGCGTAACTACGCTGAGGAAAGAGGAATTGATGTGACATCTGAAAACCAGCTGCATATTACTCAATACACTGTCATATCACAGAATGTGAAGTATGGCTTTCTGTTAAGTCTGGCACTGTTTTTTGCTTCTCTGGCATTCTTATTCAATACCCCTCAGGAAATCATCACTGGACAGATTACGATCTTAACTTCTCCAGCCAATCTGACAACCGATTATTTTGCACTTTCAAACGTAGGCGCTACGCTTTTTAATTCTGCATTATTGACAGCGCATTCTATTGGTATCATCCGCCTGGCGCGGGCGAAAGTCAACGGTCCGATTATTGCCGCTGTCTTTACAGTAGCTGCCTTTTCATTTTTTGGTAAAAACCTGTATAATTCCATGCCGATCGTTCTGGGTGCTTTTGCTTATGCAAGGGTAACGGAAGTCCCGGCAGAGAAATCCTTGCTGGCCGCTTTATTCGGGACAGCACTTGGACCGCTGGTGAGTGAAGTGACATTCAATATAGGTCTGCCGCTCCCGTTGGGTATTTTTTATGGATACTTAGTCGGATTTGTTGCTGGCTTTATCCTTCCGCCTCTGGCTAAGCACTTTGTCGGGTTTACAAAAGGTTTCAGTGTCTACAACGTTGGTTTCACCAGCGGTATAGTTGGAACAATTTTTACCTCACTTCTGAGAAGTACTGGTAGAGACATTGAACCCGTTTCAATGATATCCAGCGGAAACAATCAGCCATTTACTATCATTTTTTTTACTTTGTTTACTCTGATGCTAGTAGGGGGGCTGTATTTAAATTCCTGGACGCTGAATGGTTATGGCGCACTGATCAAGCATTCCGGCCAGCTGTCCACTGACTTTCTGACTACCAACGGATTCAGTGTTACCCTGATCAATATGGCACTGCTAGGTTTTGTCTCGACATTTTATGTGCTGTTTCATGGCGGAGAAATAAACGGACCGGCTATTGGTGGGATACTTACAGTTGTCGGGTTCGGTGCATTCGGGAAACACCTTGGCAACGTTATTCCTATTCTCATAGGGGTCACCTTGATGGGATATATCAATGGGTACGACATGAGTGCAACATCGGTAGTGATCGCAGGGTTGTTCGGGACGACGATCGCGCCTATAGCAGGTCGCTACGGCATGCTGATCGGTATTCTTGCCGGCGCACTTCACCTTAGTGTCGTCAGCAATACAGGTTATCTGCACGGTGGGATCAATTTATATAATAACGGGTTTGCAGGAGGCTTCGTAGCAGCCATTATGATTCCTCTGCTGGAAGCAATTCAGTATCAGCAGCAGAAGAGAAGACAGCTGAGAGAACCGGTGGATCCTGCGGAAGAAATTAGAGTAGAGGAACGCTGATTTATAAGTTAACCTAAATTGAAAAGACGATAGTCCTTCCGGCCACTTTAAGCCGGAAGGACTATCGTCTTTTTACATTATTATTCAGGTAATTCGCATTCGTATTAGTCTTCTACTGTACCTAGTACATCAATGTCATCTGGCAGTGCCAATGGATTTTCAGGATCGATTCGATCGTAGAACATGATGCCGTTCAGGTGATCGATTTCGTGCTGGACGACAATTGCCGGAAAATCTCTCAGTCGAATGCTCTGTTTGTTCCCGTCCAAGTCAAAGTAATCCACTTTAATCCGCTTGTGTCTCGGGACATAGCCTGGAACTTCGCGGTCGACAGACAGGCAGCCTTCTCCATCTGACAGGCAAGTCTGCTGGACAGAATGACTGATGATTTTAGGGTTGATCATCACAGCGCTGAACTCGGGGGTGCTGTCTTCTTCATCTGCTGAAGGGACATGTACAGCAATCAGTCTTTTAGATACATCGACCTGGGGAGCTGCGATTCCCACTCCAGGTCTCAATTCATACTTTTCAGTAAGTTCAGGATCCTGACTGTTCTTTAAAAACTGAAGCATATCTTCTGCGAGAGACTTTACTTCATGATCTAAAGGAAATTCAATTGCTTCAGCAGTTTGTCTTAAGGTAGGGTGTCCTTCTCTAATGACATCTTTCATAGTTAACACGTATATAACCTCCAATGCTATTACTCTTTTCCTATTCTAACAAATTTGAATGGGTCCCGCACCTCAAATATTCCTATAGTCAAAATAAAAGTATTCTAATAATAAATAGTGATGCGATTCACATGCGAAAAGCTGCGTCTCCTTCCAATGGTACAAAGACATAGCTGTAAGTTCTTTTATATAACAGATAAATTGCCTGTATTACTTTAATTAATGAAGTTCCGGAGGGTATCGTATGGGAAAAGTATAACAGCGTGTTTGTTATAGTTATCACAATGGGCTGTAATTGCTTTAACATCAAGGATTTATACTGCGACACTGCATGAATATCGCTTGCATTAATTCATGAATCATGATAGATTTAGAAAGGAATGGATTAAAATGTAACAGGGGATATTATCTGTTATATTGAACTTTAAAAACAGAGAGGAATGGGTAATCTATGGCAAAGCAACCAGTTGATTACGAAGCATTACTAAGTACAATCGAAGCTTCGTTTCCGATGGTTCAAATTCTGGATAAAGATGGGAAAATCGTCAACGAAGACATTATGCCGGATTTATCTGATGATGAATTAGTAGAATTAATGAGAAGAATGGTGTGGTCACGTGTTCTTCACGATCGCTCAATGGCACTTGCACGTCAGGGAAGACTAGGTTTCTATGCACCTACTATGGGGCAGGAAGCTTCTCAGTTAGCAAGTCATTTTGCATTTAAGAAACAGGACTGGTTCTATCCTGGGTACCGTGATGTACCTCAGTTGATCCAGCACGGTCTACCTGTATCACAGGCTTTCTTATGGTCTCGTGGACATGTAGAAGGAAACAACTATCCTGAAGATTTACACGCTATTCCACCTCAAATCATTATCGGTGCTCAATTTATTCAAGCAATGGGTAATGCCGTGGGACAGAAAATGGCTGGGAAAGAAGATGAAGTGACATTCACTTATACTGGTGACGGTGGATCTTCTCAAGGTGATGTATACGAAGGGATGAACTTTGCCGGACGTTACAAAGCACCTGTCGTATTCTTTATCCAAAACAATGGGTATGCAATCTCTACTCCACGTGAGAAGCAGTCTGCTGCTAACACACTTGCTCAGAAAGCTGCTGCTGCAGGTATCCCTGGTGTTCAAGTTGATGGAATGGACCCACTTGCAGTATATGCTGTTACTAAACAGGCTCGTGAATGGGCTGCTGCAGGAAACGGACCAGTGTTGATTGAAACAATCACGTCACGTTTCGGCCCTCACTCAACTTCAGGTGATGATCCTACACGTTACCGTGAACAGGAATCATTTGACTACTGGGAACAGAGAGATCCACTTATCCGCTTCCGTAACTTCCTGACTGAAAAAGGTCTATGGTCAGAAGAACAGGAAGAAAAACTGATTGAAGAAACTAAAGAAGAAATCAAACAAGCTGCTAAAGAAGCAGATCAAGCTCCTAAGATGAAAATTTCAGACTTCCTGAAAAACATGTACAATGAGCCTGGTCAGAACATTACTGAGCAGATTGAGAAATACGAAGCAAAGGAGAGTAAATAATCATGGCGAATCTTACAATGATTCAAGCAATCACGGAAGCACTTGATCAGGAAATGGCCCGTGATGAAAAAGTCCTGGTTTTCGGTGAAGACGTAGGTAAAAACGGCGGAGTATTCCGTGCGACTCAAGGACTTTTCGACAAGTACGGTGAAGATCGCGTCAGTGATACTCCACTTGCTGAATCTGGTATCGGAGGAATGGCTTTTGGTTTAGCTGTTCAAGGTTTCCGTCCAGTTATGGAAATCCAGTTCTTCGGATTCGTATTCGAAGTAATGGATTCAATTGTTGGTCAAATGGCTCGTACCAGCTACCGTATGGGTGGAAAACTGCACCTTCCGGCAGTTGTTCGTTCACCATTTGGTGGAGGAGTACACACGCCTGAAATGCACGCAGACAGTCTTGAAGGACTAATGGCTCAGTCTCCTGGACTTAAAGTTGTTATCCCTTCAAACCCTTACGATGCAAAAGGTCTTCTAACTTCAGCAATCCGTGACGAAGATCCGGTTGTTTTCCTTGAGCACATGAAACTTTACCGTTCTTTCCGTGATGAAGTTCCTGAAGAACAGTACACTGTACCTCTAGGGAAAGCTGCTGTAGCTAAAGAAGGAACAGACGTAACAGTCGTAGCCTATGGTTACATGGTCCGTGAAGCATTGAAAGCTGCTGAACAGCTTGAAAAAGACGGTGTATCTGTTGAGGTGATCGACCTGCGTACTGTTTCTCCAATCGACTATGAAACTGTTGTAGCTTCTGTTGAGAAAACTGGCCGCATGGTCATGGTTCAGGAAGCTCAGCGCATGGCTGGAGTAGGAAACACGGTTATTTCTGAAGTGTCTCAACGTGCAATCCTTTCTCTGGAAGCACCTATCGGATTCGTTACAGCACCTGATACAGTTTATCCATTCGGACAAGCAGAAAACGCTTGGTTGCCGAACGCTGAGGACATTACTGATTCAATCAAAGAAACCGTTGAATTTTAATATAATTTGATACCGTAACTCAAAAGGAACATTCTTTTTAACTCGATACAAGAGAATAGAAAGATTGTTCCTTATTGAGTAAAGTTAATTTCTTAAATGAAATCATTTTAGAAGGGAAGAAAAATAATGGCTTTTACATTTAAACTCCCTGATGTTGGGGAAGGTATGGCTGAAGGCGAAATCGTCAGCTGGTTAGTTTCTGAGGGAGACACAGTTGAAGAAGGCGATTCGATTGCAGAAATCCAAAACGATAAATCAGTTGAGGAACTAGCTTCTCCAGTTGATGGAACAATCAAAAAATTCTTAGTTGAACCAGGTACAGTAGCTTCTGTAGGAGATCCAATCGTTGAGATCGACGCAGAAGGTCATGAAGGTGGCGAGGAAGAAGCTGATTCAACTGAAGAAGCAGCTGAATCTGAAATGTCATCTGAAGAAACTGCTGCTGGAACAGAAGAAACAGATCCAGCAGGTTCAGAAGGTGCTACTTCCGGTGAGGTAGTTAAAACATCTGATCCGAATAAACGTGTACTGGCTATGCCATCTGTTCGACAATATGCGCGTGAAAAAGATGTAGACATCAGCCTGGTTGAAGCCACTGGTAAAGGTGGACGTACAACTAGAGACGATATCGACAGCTTCCTGCAAGGTGGCGGAGCATCTGCTGAATCTAAATCAGCTGATCGAGGGTCTTCTTCTGAAGAAGGAACTTCAACTGAAAGCAAGCACATTCAACGTGTATCTTCAGAAGCGAAACCATTCAAATCTGGTCGTTCTGATGAAGAAACTAGAGAAAAAATGTCTACTACTCGTAAAGCAATCTCTAAAGCAATGGTCAACAGTTCATTGACAATTCCTTCAGTATCACTGTTCGATGAAGTTGATGTAACTAAATTGATGGCTCACCGCACTAAATTCAAGACGATTGCTGCTGAGCAGGATGTTAAACTGACATTCCTACCTTACATTGTTAAAGCTGTCATCTCAGTTATGAAGAAATTCCCGGTATTGAACTCATCTATCGATGATACAACTGATGAAGTGGTTTACAAAAACTACTTCAATATCGGTATTGCTGCAGATACTGAACAGGGACTTTACGTGCCAGTTGTTTCAGATGCTGACAAGAAATCAATGTTCGACATTGCATCAGAAATTTCAGAACTTGGAGCTAAAGCTCACGAAGGTAAATTGAAATCCAGCGACATGGCTGACGGTTCTATTTCAATTTCCAACATCGGTTCTGTTGGCGGCGGATGGTTCACACCAATCATTAACCACCCTGAAGTTGCTATTCTAGGTGTTGGACGTATCGCTAAAAAAGCGATTGTTAACGACGAAGGTGAAGTCGTTGCTGCTCCAATGCTTGCACTGTCACTAGTATTCGACCACCGAGTAATCGATGGAGCGACAGGTCAGAAAGCTATGAACGAACTTAAACGTCTATTAGCAGATCCTGAATTATTATTAATGGAAGGATAAGGTGAATCGTAAATGGTAGTAGGAGATTTCGCAATTGAACTGGATACAGTAGTTATCGGCGCTGGACCTGGTGGATACGTAGCTGCAATCAGAGCTGCTCAAATGGGACAGAAAGTTGCTATTGTAGAAAAAGAATATATCGGCGGTGTATGCTTGAACGTAGGATGTATTCCATCTAAAGCATTGATCGCTGCTGGTCACAAATACCAGGATTCTCTTGATTCTACATCTTTTGGTGTATCATCTGAGAATGTAACGATCGACTTCGCTAAAACTCAGGAATGGAAGAACAATCAGGTTGTTTCTAAACTGACTAAAGGTGTCGAAGGTCTGCTTAAGAAGAATAAAGTTGAGATCCTTGACGGAGAAGCTTTCTTCGTTGACGAAAACACTCTACGTGTTATGGGTGAAGATAAAGCTCAGACTTATTCTTTCAACAACGCTATTGTTGCAACAGGAAGCCGTCCGGTTGAAATCCCAGGATTTAAATTCGGTGAACGAGTTCTTGATTCAACTGGCGCATTGAACTTATCTGAAATCCCTGGAAAAATGGCTATCGTCGGTGGTGGCTACATCGGTTCTGAATTAGCAGGTGTTTACGCTAACTTGGGTACTGAAGTCACTATCCTTGAAGGTCTGCCATCTATCCTTAATGGGTTTGACAAAGACATGGTCAAACTTGTTGAGAAAAACTTTAAATCACGTGGCGTTGACATCGTTACTGATGCAATGGCTAAAGAAGCTGTTGTTTCAGATAACGGTGTGACAGTTAAATATGAAGCTAAAGGAGAAGAAAAATCTCTTGACGTGGATTATGTCCTTGTTACTGTAGGACGTCGTCCAAACACTGACGAGTTAGGTCTTGAACAGGCTGGCGTTGAAGTTGGAGACCGTGGCCTGATCAAAGTGGACAATCAGGGACGTACGAACGTACCAAGCATCTGGGGAATCGGAGACGTTGTACCTGGACCTGCACTGGCTCACAAAGCCAGCTATGAAGCTAAAATAGCAGCGGAAGCTATCTCAGGTAAGAAAGTAGCAGTAGATTACCGTGCACTTCCTGCAGTAGCCTTCACTGATCCAGAAATTGCTTCTGTCGGTTTAACAGAAAGTGAAGCGAAAGAACAGGATATGGATATTAAAGTCACTAAATTTCCACTTGGCGGAAACGGACGTGCATTGTCTCTTAATGCTACTGAAGGTTTTGTCAGACTGATCACTACAAAAGAAGATAATGTCATTGTAGGGGCTCAGGTTGCTGGAATCAGTGCATCTGACATCATTGCTGAACTAGGTTTAGCTATTGAAAGTGGCATGAATGCTGAAGATATCGCATTGACTATCCACGGACACCCTTCTCTAGGTGAAACAGTTATGGATGCTGCAGAAGCGGCTTTAGGATTACCAATCCACATGTAAGATTAAACATCTGGTTAGAAAGACCTTTAGTATGACTAAAGGTCTTTCTTTCTGTACATAGTCATAGTCACCGAAGATTTTGCATTTTATCTTCACTTTTATTACAATAGACCTATTCAATCGACACAGAAGAGGAGAAGATGATGACCCAATCAGAGAATAGACACGCATTGATTCTACAATGGTTGAAAGAAATCAAATTATATATTTTAGAACAGAAAAATAGTGATTTAGACGTTGAGCAGAAAACAGCAGATAATGATCTGGTAACAAAAATGGACCGCTCGATAGAAGAGCAGCTGGTAGAGAAGATCCGCAGGCATTTTCCTGAAGATAAAGTTGTAGGTGAAGAAGGCTTTGGGGACGGAGTTTCGAGTATGAATGGAACTATCTGGTTTATTGACCCAATTGACGGAACGCTGAACTTTGTCAAGCAGCAGGAAAACTACGCCGTTATGATTGCAGTTTATGAAGAGGGAGTAGGCCAGGCTGCTTACGTATATGACATTACCCGTGACAAATTGTACAGCGCAACTAAAGGGGAAGGGGTTAGTTGCAACGGTCAAAGGTTAGCTGAACCTGCGAACCTTTCACTCAGAGAGGGACTGATTGCAGCCAGTTCTGCACTGATGATGAGAGAAGATAAAACAATTATACGTGAGATTGGAAATACGAGCATGGGAGTACGTATGCTAGGATCTGCTGGACTTGAGAGTGTAGAGGTAGCTAAGGGGAGTGTAGTGGCTTATGTGGCTTCTAATCTCAAACCTTGGGATGTCGCTCCTGGACTTGTATTTATGGAAGAGCTGGGGATGTCTGCAGTGACGTTTACTGATGAACCGATCGATCTCCTGATTAACAATGACATTGTCTTTTCGACAAAAAATGCACACAAAGACATTATTAAGATGCTTAACGCTTAAAAAACGTTGTACATGTCTTCTAATTACTGATATAATATTCTCTGCAACAATACAGGATATATGGGAAACATTTATTCTTGAGTTAGGTATTCAGGAGTAAGTGTTTTTTTTGTGAAAGTATATGAAAGTGTTATGAAAACACTATAAGCCAATTATTGATTTAGAACCACAAACTGGAGGAAATTTATGAATAGACGAGATGATATAAGAAATATTGCAATTATTGCCCACGTTGACCACGGAAAAACTACCTTGGTTGACGAACTGCTGAAACAGTCGGACACTCTGGACGCGCACAGCGAACTAGGGGAAAGAGCTATGGATTCCAACGATATCGAAAGAGAACGTGGTATTACGATTCTTGCGAAAAACACAGCAGTTAAATACAAAGATCACCGTATCAATATTTTGGATACCCCAGGACACGCCGATTTCGGTGGAGAAGTGGAACGAATCATGAAAATGGTTGACGGTGTTATTCTTGTCGTGGATGCTTATGAAGGAACGATGCCTCAGACACGTTTTGTTTTAAAGAAAGCTTTGGAAATGAAACTTCGTCCACTAGTTGTCGTAAACAAAATTGATAAAGATACAGCTAGACCAGCCGAAGTGGTTGACGAAGTATTAGATTTGCTGATCGAACTGGATGCTGACGAAGAGCAGCTGGAGTTCCCTGTTATCTATGCCTCTGCAATCAACGGAACAAGCAGCTATTCTGCAGACTTGAGCACTCAAGAAAAAACGATGGAACCAGTCTTTGAAAGTATTCTTAAAGAAGTTCCATCTCCAGTAGATAACAGCGAAGATCCGCTGCAGTTCCAGGTCTCCCTTCTTGATTATAACGATTATGTCGGCCGTATTGGAATTGGGCGAGTTTTCCGTGGAACCATTAAAGTTGGAGACAACGTTACATTAAGTAAGCTTGACGGCACAACTAAGAATTTCCGCGTAACCAAGTTGTTTGGATACCTCGGTTTACAGCGTGTTGAAATTGAATCAGCTAAAGCGGGCGATCTGATTGCTGTTTCAGGCTTTGAAGATATCTTCGTTGGAGAAACAGTAACACCTGTTGACCATGTGGACCCGTTACCGATTCTAAGAATTGATGAACCAACATTGCAGATGACTTTCATCGTAAACAACTCTCCATTTGCTGGTAGAGAAGGTAAATTTGTGACTTCCCGTAAAATTGAAGAGCGCTTGATGCTTCAGTTACAAACGGACGTATCATTAAAAGTAGAACAGACAGACTCTCCTGATGAATGGATCGTTTCAGGAAGAGGAGAACTGCACCTGTCCATTCTTATAGAAAACATGAGAAGGGAAGGCTATGAACTGCAAGTTTCCAGACCAGTGGTTATCATAAGAGAATTTGACGGCAAGAAATTTGAACCGTTCGAAAGAGTTCAAATCGATACTCCAGAAGAATACATGGGTAGTGTCATTGAAAACCTGGGAACTAGAAAAGCAGAAATGCAGGATATGATTCATACTGGAAATGGACAAGTACGTTTAATTTTCCTTGCTCCTGCTCGTGGACTGATTGGATTCACAAATGAATTCCTATCTATGACACGCGGTTACGGAATACTGAACCATACATTTGACCAGTATCTACCAATGCTAAGCGGGAAAACAGGTGAACGTAGAAATGGTGCACTTGTGTCGATGGAGAATGGTGTCGCTACAACATACGGAATTATGAACCTGGAAGATCGAGGAGTAATCTTCGTAGAGCCGGGTACTGAGATTTACGAAGGGATGATCGTTGGTCAGCATAACCGCGACAATGATCTGGCTGTTAACCTGACGAAGGAAAAACAGAAAACAAATATCCGTTCAGCAAATAAAGACCAGACTAACGTTATCAAACGTCCAAGAATCATGACCCTTGAAGAATCACTTGAATTCCTGGCTGATGATGAGTATTGTGAAGTAACGCCTGAATCAATCAGACTGAGAAAGAAAATACTGAACAAGAATGAACGTGAAAAAGCAGCCAAGAAATCTAACAGCTAATCAGTTCGTATGATAGTCTAGTGCTGAACTCCGTGTCATACAGCCTTTCACATTCCTGAGCAGTATGCTATACTAATGTAAGTTATAGACTACTTATGGATGATAAGGAAAGGAAATGCCTATGGATCAGCTGCAAACTGCTCTAGCTAAAGATGTTCTTAACGAAGATGCGAAAAAGATATCATCACTGATTGAAAATCAGCAGCATCTTTGTGTATCGTGTCCTGCTTTTGAAGAAGTCATAGATACTCAAATGTTCGGATTTTCGAAGAAAGTAGAATTTGCTATCGCTATGGGTATGATTGATGAAGAAGAAGGGCATCTGATGCTCGGGACCCTTGAGAAACATTTAAATGATGTTTACTCAGAGGCTTTTAACTCTAACCAAAATGACTGAAACTTAAAAAACCCTCTCACAAAGAGGGTTTTTTTGATATAATGAAAAAAACTCTTGAAGGTGAATTTAATGAGCGAACAAAAAAATGGAAGAGCCGGGCTTATCGTATGGCTTTATACTACAAAATATGTAAATAAACTAAAACGTTATGGGCTAGTGCACTATGTATCTAAAAATATTAATTACGCAGTTCTGTATGTGAACAAGGACGAACGTGAAGATCTGAGTAGAACCATCAGCAAACAGCATTTCGTCAGAAAAGTGGAAAATGCCTACCAGTGCGAGCTGCCGAAGACATTTGACGGTGTTCTCGACAAAGTGACGGAGATGACAAAGAAAAAAACTGAACTTGAAAAATCTGAACTGGAAACACCCAGACGAGTCATTTAATTATAAGATAAAGGATGGAAATATATGCGTGTAATCTCCGGTGAGTATGGTGGGAGACCCTTAAAAAGCTTAAAAGGATCGAACACCAGACCAACGACGGATAAAATCAAGGAATCTCTCTTTCATATGATAGGTCCTTATTTCAGTGGAGGAACTGCACTTGATCTTTATTCCGGAAGCGGCTCTCTTGGAATAGAAGCGGTCTCAAGGGGTATGGATAAAGCCTATCTGGTGGATATCAATCAGTCAGCTGTATCTGTGATCAATGAGAACGTAAAAATGACCAGGGAAGAAGATAAATTTACAGTATGGAAAAAGAAAGACAGGCAGGCGCTTGCTAGTTTTAAAACAGCAGAAGAAACATTTGACTTAGTGTTTCTGGATCCTCCTTATGCGAAGCAGCAGATAGAAGAGGTTATCGGACTTCTGGTATCGTATGAGCTTCTCAAACCGGACGCACTGATTGTATGTGAAACGGATAAACACGTCCTGATCACTCCTACCAGTCACAGGCTGGCAGTATATAAAGAAAAGACATATGGTACCACTAAACTGACTATATTTGAATGGGTGGAAGAATAAGTGAAAAAAGCAATGTACGTCGGCAGTTTTGACCCTGTGACAAGTGGACATGTCAATATTCTTGAACGTGCGTCACGACTGTTTGATGAAGTTGTCGTAGTCGTCAGTGCCAGTACAGCGAAAAAATACTGGTTCTCAGTCGATCAGCGTGTTGACATGATCCGAACCGCTCTTGAGAATAACGGAGTCAGACAGGTGAGTGTAATGGCTCACGACGGTCTGACCGTTTCTCTTGCAGAAGAACTGGATATTTCCATATTGATCAGAGGTATCCGGTCAATTAAAGATATGGAATATGAGGTAGATATCGCGACCTTGAATAAGATACAGAATAATAATATCGAGACAGTCTTTCTGATATCCGATGAACAGTATCGGTCGATCAGTTCGACTATGGTCAAGGAAATTGCCTATTACAATGGGAAAATCGATTCACTCGTTCCTTCTAATGTAGCTGGGGCACTTGTAGATGCAGTAATTAAAAGGCGGTCCTCTTAAGTGAAAAAAAGAAAAATTATTAAAGGTATAATCTATGCCACTGTTTTCTACTTCTTTTTCTTTGTGCCGATTCCTTATTATATTGAAAGACCGGGTAGTGCCGTTGAAATAAATCCGCTGATTGAAGTCGAAGGTGTAGTGGAACCTGTCGATGGAAGGTATATGCTGACGACAGTCGAAATGTTTCAGGCAACGCCTTTCACCAGCTTTTTCCAGTTCCTCCCTTTTCACTCCGGTGTCTGGGAGAGTCAGTTACTTGGTCAGATAGATGATTATGAAGAATACCGGACTATGCAGAGGTATTTCATGAGCAATTCGATCGATATGGCGAAAGTCGCTGCATTCGAGGAAGCAGGCTTGCCTTATGACATCGACTACCGAGGCGTATATGTAATGAGTATATCAGACGAGTCTCAGTTTGAAGACGAGCTCTTTCCAGGAGACAGTATTCTGGAACTGAACGGTGAGCGCTTTGAAAACACTCAGCAATTCGTTGATAGCGTAAGTGGGAAGGATGCAGGAGATACGGTCTCCCTTCTCATTGAAAGAGATGGCGAAGAACTGACAGTCGCTGGTGATCTTGTCGTGCTTGAAAGTACGGGTCAGCCAGGTATTGGAATTACTCTTGTGACCAGGACACAAGTAGAAACTGATCCGACAGTAGCCATCAACTCTGGAAATATAGGTGGCCCCTCAGCAGGATTGATGTTTGCCTTGGAAGTCTATACACAGATTACAGATTTCCCCTTAAATAACCTGCAGGTAGCTGGAACTGGAACCATCAATGAGTTCGGGGAAGTTGGTCGTATTGGTGGCGTCGATAAAAAAGTCGTAGCTGCTGACAGAGAAGGGGCAGATATCTTCTTTGTACCGGACGATCACGTAGATGAGGAGACGATTGCTCTTATACCGGATTACGTGTCGAATTATTATCTTGCCTTGGAAACAGCTGAAGCAATTGATACAGAGATGGAAATCGTTCCTGTACAACATATCAGCGATGCCATCAGCTATTTGGATCAGCTGGTTGGTGATTAAGGTACAGCTGAACAGCGCTTTAAATTATAGAAAACCGCAAATCTGGGTGTCCTCCCGAGATTTGCGGTTTTTGTATTCTTAGAACGGCTTTCTTTTAGATGTATTTTAGATAATCTGCGAATAAATACATCAGACAAAACGGTGATAAAGAGATTCTATAATTGAAGAATCTCATCTAGAGGATGGTAATCTCAGCAGAAGATATCTTTTGATGATCGAATAGCTGCTTGATTCATTTTAAGACTCACTCAATTCATCCGTTATGTCTGGTCTGAACTGGTTTTAAGACGTTTCTTAGAACCAACTCGTTGCAACTAAAAGCTCGAGTCTGTCGCAAGAGTTGTCTTAGCAACAACTCCCTATGCCTGAAAACTTATTGCTTCACTCAATCCATTACAAAAAAACGACATTAATTTAGTGAGTTTTAGCTTAAATGGTAAATATGTATAGTATGACCAGAAGGGAGAGTGAAGTGGGTACGTTTGAAAAATTAAAACCATTTATCATTACTGCAGTGGCTGCGGCAGCTATTGCTTTAGTAGGCTACAGACTGCTTATAATAAAGCAAGCTCCGTACGAGCAGCTGCCGGCGAGTGAGGAGCAGACGCTGGATAGCTTGTTGTCAGCAGATGAGCTTCCTAAAGACGAAGGCGGAGACAATATTGTGGATGCAGCCTCACCCAATACCGACAAGGGTCAAGTATCGACTGTATTTGTAGACGTGAAAGGGGCGGTCAACAAACCCGGTGTCTACGAAATGCAGTCTGGACAGCGTGTAGTGGATGCTGTCCAAGTTTCTGGAGGAACAGTGGAGCAGGCGGAGGTGAAAGCAGTCAATTTCGCCCAGCTCCTATATGATGAAATGGTCATTTACATTCCATATGAAGGAGAAGCGGCTGATCTCCCACTCTTTGAGATCAGCCCGTCCGGAGAAGAGACAGATAAAGGTAAAATAAACATCAACACTGCGGGAGTAGGAGAGCTGTTGGATTTAAATGGCATAGGACCGCAGAAAGCAGAAGCTATTGTTATTTATAGGGAAGAACAAGGTCCATTTGAAAAACCAGAAGACATCGTAAATGTATCGGGAATAGGAGAAAAGACGTTTGAAAAAATCCAGGATCAGATTATCGTACACTGACAGAGAATATTGCTTCACAAGTTCCGCTCTTGTATACTGTATAAATAGGTTAGACACTGAACATATTGAACACATTTGACAAGGAGTGACAAGATGAATGAGAGAATACCATGGGACCAGTACTTTATGTCTCAGAGCATGCTTCTATCCATGAGAAGCACCTGCTCGAGACTTGCAGTGGGTGCCACGATCGTCAGAGACAAACGAGTGATTTCCGGGGGCTACAATGGATCGGTAAGCGGTGATGTTCATTGCATCGATGAAGGCTGTTTTGTCGTCGACGGACATTGTGTGCGAACAGTCCATGCAGAAGCTAATGCGCTGCTTCAATGTGCCAAGTTCGGTGTGAAAACTGAAGGAGCCGATCTCTACGTCACTCATTTTCCTTGTCTGCAATGTACAAAACAGCTTATACAGAGCGGGATTCAAAAAATATATTATCTGAATGATTATCGAAACCATCAGTATGCCGTTGAATTGCTTGAAAAAGCCGGTGTCCTGACGGAAAAAATATCTGTACCGACGGATTTCTTCAAAACAATCGAGCAAGTTTACACTAATCCTGTTTAATAATTCCTGACTAGTGATCAGAGGAAGACTGATTATCTTTTCTATTCTGATAGGTTTACTGGTATCGTATATCCTGACCGGGTATACTGTGCTTCTTCTCATACTCATCAGCGCCATGATTAAAACAGTAAGGTCTGCGGACCGTCGTCTGACAGGACTGATTATTTTCAGTCTAGCTGTCGTCACTATCCGTATGCACGCAGCTGACGACCAATTTGATCCGTCGGACTCTATTCCAGAAGACTCCTATCTTGTTGAAGTTAAGCAGACAAGTTGGACCGTAGATGGTGATCGTCTTCGTTTTCAAGGATTGGCAATGAACGAAAAGGTCAGTCATGAAGTCATGGTGGTACACCGATTATCCAGCGAACAGGAAAAAGAAGAACGCAGAGCACTTATTCCATCTCACTTGTTGATTGAAGGCGAGTTAAACCAGCCAGGTCAGGCAACCAACTTCAATCAGTTTGATTATCGGACCTATCTGAATCGAAAGAATATAACCTATGTTCTGTATACGAATGAGATAGAAGACATTGACCTTGCGCCATCCTTTTTAGAACGGGCCTACAAAACAGATTCGCTTAGACAAGACCTGCTGAATTATTGTGACCGGATCTTTCAGCCGACTACCGGACGCTATATCAAAGCATTGATATTTGCAGACAGGCGGGAACTGGGAGCGGAAGTGACCGAGACCTTCAAGAAGTTAGGAATCATTCATCTTCTTAGTATTTCGGGACTACATGTCTCACTGCTGATTGGTATGATGGACCGAATTATGACTGGTATGACTGTGACCAGAGAGTCGAAGAGACTGGTCTTTCTTTTCATCCTGCCGGTGTTCTACATATTAGCGGGTTTTGGCATAAGCATATACCGGGCGGCCATGCAGGCATGGATCCGATACCTTTCCGATACTCTCGACTGGCACCTGACATCGCTTGACTGTTGGGGACTCACATTCTGTCTTGCCGTGTTTGTACGGCCAGTGATCATCTTTTCAGTGGGCTTTCAGCTGAGCTTTCTTATGAGCTTCATCCTTCTGTTTCTTTCTGATCAGGCCTTTTTCAGGGAGCTGTCGGGAATAAAGCAGATAGTTCTCGTCAACTGTGCACTATTCGCTTTTTCCGTACCAGTTCTCAGCTTTCATTTCTACGAGCTGTCCTGGGGCGTGCTCTTTTTAAACAGTCTGTTCGTACCGTATGTCACCTATCTTCTTATGCCAGCGCTTCTCATTCTTTTCGTTACCTCACCGCTTCTTGCACTTACTCAATTCGGGCTTATTCTGGATGAACTGGTCAGGTGGGTGATTGTCATTATGGAAAAGGCGAGTCTGATCATTGATCAGGCGATGTCACTGATGGTCGTCACAGGAAGGTTCAGTGGTACCATGATTGTACTATGGATCGTCTTCTGTATTTTAGGACTGCTTCAAGTGGAAAAGAGTAAAAAGTTAATTTCTACCATACCGGTTGCAGCTTTGCTCCTGCTGCTTATAAATGTGAATACCTATTCACCGATCGGCCAGGTTATGATGATCGATGTGGGTCAGGGCGATGCAGTTCTGATTAAAGAACCATTCGGGAGAGGATCTGTTCTGATCGACACTGGAGGCTTACAGGTATGGAATGAAAAGGAAGAGTGGCAGATCAGAAGCAATGACTATACGCTGGGAGAAGAGGTACTGATTCCTGTGATGAAAAGTCTGGGAATCAGAACACTCGATCAGCTGGTGATTACCCATCCGCATTGGGACCATTATGGTGCCATGAGCGAACTTATCCATTCCTTTCCTGTGAAGACGTTGGTGATGAATGACTTTACAAAAAACCACTCAGCCTTTCGACAGTCTCTTTCCCAGATAAAGGAAGGTGCCTTGAACGTTCGAATTATAAAACCCGATGAACCTGTGAAGCTGACAGATCAGCTTCATGTCATTCATGACAACTGGACAGACCAGACGAATGAAAACAACCAGTCTATCGTTCTGCTGGGCAGATATGGAAGACTGGACTGGCTGTTTACGGGAGACATAGAGGAAGTAAGAGAAAAGAATATAATGAAGCACTTCCCTGAACTGAATGCCGATGTACTGAAAGTTGCTCACCATGGTAGTAGGACGTCTACACACGAAGCATTTTTAAAACAGATCGACCCTGACTATGCTCTGATATCTGTTGGGGAGAACAACCGATTCGGTCATCCTTATCGGGAAAAAATCGATCAGCTGAGCGGGTATCCGGTCTCTCTGTTTCGAACCGACGAGAATGGGGGCATACGCTATACCTATTCGGACCTCAAGTATCTGGACAATTACCTTCAGAAAAAAGGGGCATTTAACGTAATGACTGATAACGATAGTAAGGAGTCAAATGATGAAAACAGCTTTTAAGCAACTGAAATCCATTTCCAATGATAAGCTCAACAGCTGTTATCTGATCTGGGGAACAGAAGAACTTCTCCTGGATAACGCTGTAAAAGCCTTCAATGAGAGAATGGAAGAAGACAATGAAGACCCGATGAACATCTACCATTTCGATCTGTCCGACACCCCGATACAGGATGTCATTCATGAAGCTGAAAGTTATCCTTTTTTCGGGGGTAATAAGCTGATCATTGTACATGACAGCTATATCTTTACAGGAAAAAAGGTGACACATTCCTTTACTCATGAAATTGAGCAGCTGGAAAGGTATATCAATGATCCTTCTGAGTTTTCAGTTCTGGTTTTTCTATCACCTTATGATAAGCTGGATAAGCGGAAGAAAATAACCAAACTTGTATTGAAGAAGGCTGAAGTAATTGAAGCCAATCCGGATAAGCAGACGGATGTAAAAGAATATGCGCTGTCTTTTTTCAGTCAGAAAGGATTGTCGATTTCCAGAGAAGGAGTAGATCTTTTAGTTAATCTGACCGATCATAATCTGACTCGAACGATCAGAGAAGCGGAAAAGCTGGCCTTATACCACTCAGGAGAAACGGCAGTATCGATCGATGCGATTCATCAGCTGGTATCCAAGTCACTGGAACAGAATATCTTTGAGCTGAACGAACGCGTACTTAAAAAAGATGTCGGTGGATCGATCCAGCTTTATCAGGATCTGCTGACTCAGAAAGAAGACCCTGTAAAGATTTTAGCTTTGATGATCAGTCAGTTCAGACTGCTCCTGCAGGTGAAGATACTTAAGAACAAGGGATATCAGCAGTCTGATATCGCAACGATACTGAAAGTGCACCCTTATCGTATAAAACTGGCTGTACAGAAACAGCAGAAGTTTCCTCAGTCTGTACTGTCTCAAGCGCATCACATGCTTATAACTGCAGACCATGAAATAAAGACTGGAAAGGTTGATCCTGAGCTGCAAATCGAGCTGTTTATATGGAAATTCTCCAAACTGCAGGAGAAGTTATAAGCAATGAATGAAAAAATCATTGAAAAAAGCTTGCAGATATTGTAAAATGGGGAATGTTGAATAAATCAACTGTTAAGGTTGTCATTTATTGCAGGATGTGAGCAATAATCTGTAGACCAATTTAATTGAGACGATATAAGGAGTGTTTTACCCATGCCAAACATGATTCAAACTGAAAAAAGACAGAGACAAGACGTTAAGAAGAGACTGAATAACATGAGTCAGGTTACTTCAATGAGAACAGCTAAGAAAAACTTTGTTGCTGCGGCAGACAGCAATGCAGACAACGCTCAGGAGCTTTACAGAAAAGCTGTTAAAGCGATCGATAAAGCTGCTGCAAAAGGTCTTGTTCATCCGAACAAAGCTGCTAGAGACAAGTCCCGTTTAAGCAAAAAATTAGCATAATTGACTGAAAAGTATTCTCTTGAGACGCAAAGTCTTTGAGAATACTTTTTTTATGATAAACTAAGCTTGAATGACTGCTAGAGAGGGGAATTTTTATGGTCGAACAAGCATTTAAACTGAAATCAGTATACCAGCCAGGGGGAGACCAGCCTGAAGCAATAAAGAAATTGGTCAAGGGAATCAAG
Organism: Alkalibacterium sp. m-11; assembly: GCF_054658155.1. Classification (NCBI taxonomy): domain Bacteria; kingdom Bacillati; phylum Bacillota; class Bacilli; order Lactobacillales; family Carnobacteriaceae; genus Alkalibacterium; species Alkalibacterium sp. m-11. Next base: position 15,807 of record NZ_BAAGIR010000012.1, on the reverse strand, counting down.
GAGAACCAGAAAGAGCAAGTTTTACTTGGAGCAACAGGGACTGGGAAGACATTTACCATGTCTAACGTAATTCAGGAAGTGAACAAGCCAACACTCGTCATGGCACATAACAAGACATTGGCCGGTCAACTTTATACGGAGTTTAAGGAATTCTTTCCGGACAATGCTGTCGAATACTTCGTCAGTTATTACGACTACTATCAGCCTGAAGCATATGTGCCGTCTTCCGACACCTTCATCGAAAAGGATGCCAGCATTAATGATGAAATAGATAAGTTGCGACACTCTGCGACAAGTGCTTTGCTTGAGCGAAGAGATGTGATTGTAGTTGCTTCTGTATCCTGTATTTATGGACTGGTCAATCCGAAAGATTACGCGGAACACGTCCTTTCTCTGCGTTCAGGAATGGAAATCAGCAGGGAAACGCTGCTCAGACGCCTAGTCGATATGCAGTTTGAACGAAACGACATTGATTTTCAGCGTGGACGCTTTCGTGTTCGCGGGGATATCATTGAAGTTTTCCTTGCCTCCAGAGAAAGTGAAGCCATTCGTATTGAGATGTTCGGTGATGAGATAGACAGGATTAGAGAAGTTGATGTTCTGACAGGTGAAGTCAAAGCGGATCTGTCTCACGTACCGATCTTCCCTGCCACTCACTTCGTTTCAAATGATGAACAGACTAGGTCGGCTATCGAATCCATTCAGGCAGAACTGAAGGACCGTCTGGAAGAATTGAACAGAGATAATAAGCTGCTCGAAGCACAGCGACTGGAACAGCGGACGAATTATGATATTGAAATGCTGATGGAAATGGGCTACTGTTCAGGCATAGAGAACTATTCCAGACACATGGATGGCCGGAAGCCTGGTCAAGCACCCTATACACTGCTGGACTTCTTCCCTGAAGACTCTCTTTTCATTATTGATGAATCCCATATCACTATGCCTCAGATCAGAGGGATGTACAATGGGGACAGAGCCAGAAAACAGCAGCTGATCGATCATGGTTTCCGCCTGCCGAGCGCACTGGATAACCGCCCGCTGCGCCTGGAAGAGTTTGAAGAACGCGTGCCTCAGATCAATTATATTTCAGCTACGCCGGCTGATTATGAAATGAACCGATCCAGTCAGATCGTCGAGCAGATCATCAGACCAACAGGCCTGCTTGATCCAATCGTTGAAGTCCGTCCGATCAAAGGACAGATTGATGACCTGATCGAAGAAATCAATGATCGAGTCGAGAAAGACGAAAGAGTCTTCATTACGACATTGACCAAGAAAATGTCCGAGGACTTGACCGACTACCTTAAAGAGGTAGGGATAAAAGTCGAATACCTGCATAGTGACGTCAAGACGCTGGAACGGACACAGATCATCCGGGACCTTCGTGTCGGGAAGTTTGACGTTCTGATCGGAATCAACCTGCTCAGAGAAGGACTGGACGTTCCCGAAGTCTCTATGGTTGCTATTCTGGATGCAGATAAGGAAGGATTCCTGAGAAGTGCCCGTTCACTGATTCAGACTATCGGACGAGCTGCCCGAAATGAAAATGGCCGAGTGATCATGTACGCAGACCGGATAACGGACTCAATGAAGCAGGCAATGGAGGAAACCGATCGTCGTCGCCAGATTCAGGAAGAGTATAATAAGGAACATGGCATCACGCCGAAGACGATCAAGAAAGAAGTAAGAGATCTTATCAGAATCTCTACCGTTGTTGATGATGAAGAAAAAGACTTGTCAGAAGAAGTCGTCAAGCAGCTGTCCAGAGAAGAGAGACGACAGCTGATCGAAACAATGGAGCTGGAAATGAAAGAAGCAGCGAAAGAACTGGACTTCGAGAAAGCCGCACAGCTGCGGGATGTTGTCATGGAATTAAAGACGAAATATTCATAATCTACAAATATCCGGTTGACTTTTTTACAGTAAACCTTTAGAGTTAATTTAAATTAAATAACTGTCCTTTAAAGATAGTCCAGAGAGGCTAAGAAGGAGACGCGTATCTTCATGATGTACCAGAGAGTATGTATGGAGATGATAGTCAGGTAGACTGAACATGCAAGAACTGCCGGATTATGCCCAACAAAACAGTCAATGGGAAGCACTCTTATCTTAGATGGATAGGAGTGCTTTTTTGTATACTTCAAACGAAGTAAGTGACATGCTTTATCGGCAGATATTTAATAAAAAAGCTGGACATAGAAATATGCTTTTCAGCTGTCTACAGGAGGCAGGTCATGGAAAATAAAACAGTAGTAGAAGTTGTCAACGAAGCGGCAATCAAACGGGCACTGACACGTATTACTTATGAGATTATCGAAAAAAATAAAGGGATCGAGAAACTGGTGCTTGCCGGTATTCGGACTAGAGGAATCATTTTAGCCCAGAGAATTGCAGATCGTATTCTTGAACTGGAAGGCGAATTGGTCGAAGTAATAGAGCTGGACACATCATTGTATCGCGATGACAGAGAAGATGATGCTTCTACAGCACAGGTATCAGCCGGACATGTTCAGGATGTAGCCGGTAAAAAAGTAGTGATTATTGATGATGTACTGTATACAGGCAGAACTATACGAGCAGCCCTTGATGCTATAATCGATAGAGGAAGACCTGAAAAAATATATCTAGCTGTACTGGTAGACAGAGGCAATAGGGAGCTTCCCATAAGGGCAGATTTTGTCGGAAAGAATCTTCCAACTTCCCGTGAAGAGTCCGTTCAGGTTTATTTGAATGAAGCAGATGGAAAAGAACACGTAGATATAATAAAACCGTCATGAACAAAGTGATGTGAGCTTTAACTGAAGCCCCGTGAGGCACAGAAGGTCACAGGATAGACTATGAGTACAGAGGATGCTTGGGCGCTCCGTGAGTTCATTCAGCTAGAATAGCTAAATGGATCGTAAGCCTGACTTGCAGCTGTTATTGTTTCATAGTTATTTCCGAGAAGACCCGGTGTCCCTGGATACACCGGGTCTTTTAATATCCAAAGAGCCACTGAATGTCCGTAAATACAAAGGAGGAAGAAATGGATACGTCAGAAAGAAGACAGGCCAGACACTTTGTTTCATTGAATAATTATAACGAAAATGACATCATGTCTCTAATAAAGAAGGCACTTGCCTACAAGCATAACTTATCTGTTCCCAAGTACAAGGGAATGTATGCCGTGAACTGCTTTTTTGAAGAAAGTACGCGCACACACAAAAGCTTTGAGATGGCTGAAAAAAAATTAGGAATGGATGTGCTGGATTTTCAGCCCTCCATGAGTAGTGTCAGAAAAGGTGAAAGTCTCTATGACACGGTACTTACCTTACAGTCACTGGGAATCGATCTGATGGTTATCAGACACAGTGATGTTGCTTACTATAACCAGCTGATCGATAGCGAGTCCATTACATGCTCAATCGTCAATGGAGGAGATGGTGCCGGACAGCACCCTAGTCAGTCTTTACTTGATCTTATGACGATTTATGAAGAATTTGGAACATTTAAAGGTGTGAAGGTCGCCATAGCCGGGGATATCCTTCACTCAAGAGTAGCCAGAAGCAATATGCAGATCCTGAAGAAACTTGGAGCCGAACTCTTTTTTTCCGGTCCGGAAGAGTTTGTTGGAACTGAATGTCAGACATATGGCGAGTACAGATCTATTGATGAACTGGTAGATCAAGTCGATGTTGTAATGCTGCTTCGGGTTCAGCGTGAAAGACATATACAGCAGGCAAGTCACGAGCTGGATGTATCCTATTTGGCTCAGTATGGGCTGACCAAAGAAAGAGAATATAGAATGCACAGAAAAGCCATCATCATGCACCCGGCACCGGTTAACCGAGGCATCGAAATTACTGATGAGCTGGTAGAATGTGACCGATCAAGAATAGTCAGACAGATGGAAAATGGAGTATTTGCACGTATGGCAATCATAGATTCGATTTTAAACTAAAAAACAGGGGATGACACGTGTGTCGATTTTAATAAAGAATGCAGAAATAATTGATGGAACAGGACAGACTCGTCAAGTAGATATATACACTGACAAGGGAATCATTCAGAAAATTGGTATGAATCTTGATGATGAAGCTGGACGTATACTGCATGCTAAAGGAAAACTGGTTTCACCTGGACTGATTGATGTACATGTCCATCTTAGAGAACCAGGCTATGAGTACAAAGAAACGATCGAGAGTGGATCAAAGGCAGCAGCTCGAGGCGGATTTACAACTATCTGTGCTATGCCGAATCTCAGCCCAGTTCCGGATACGCCTGAACGATTCAAGAAAATCATAGAGAGAATAGATGAGAGTGCGCAGGTCAAAGTGAAGCATTACGCTCCGATCACAAGGGAACTTACAAGCAATGAACTGACTGATCAGAAGGCTATGTTAGAAGAAGGAGCCTTTGCTTTTACAAATGACGGTGTCGGAGTTCAGACAGCTGGAACAATGTATAAAGCAATGCTTGAAGCCGCAGAAAATGGTGCAGCACTAGTGGCTCATACCGAAGATGACAGCCTCCTGTTTAATGGTGTGATGCATGAAGGGAAAAGAAATAAGGAACTGAACCTTCCCGGCATGCTACAGCTGACTGAGTCAACGCAGATTGCAAGAGATGTCCTGCTGGCTGAAGCCACTGGAGCTCATTACCATGTCTGTCATGTGTCAGCAAAAGAAAGCGTGCGTGTTATTCGAGATGCAAAACGTTCTGGAATCAACGTGACGGCAGAGGTCACTCCACACCATTTACTTTTATGTGATGAGGATATCCCTTCTGATACAAGTCAGTATAAAATGAATCCCCCTTTGCGCAGCAGAGCGGACAGAGAGGCTCTGATCGAAGGGCTGATTGATGGGACGATCGACATGATCGCCACAGATCACGCTCCTCATAGCGATGAAGAGAAAAGCGGATCAATGATCGGGTCTCCTTTTGGCATTGTGGGAAGCGAAACAGCTTTTGCTCTGTTATACACTTATCTTGTTAAAGAAGGGAAGCTCAGCTTAGATCAGCTGATTAGTAAGTTGACCACCATCCCTGCAGATATATTTCAAATGGAAACTGGAAGAATCGAAGTTGGGGCACCAGCAGATCTGGCCTGCTTTGATCTGGGTGGGGAAGAACGTATCTCGCGTGAGGATTTCCTCTCAAAATCGTCAAATACCCCATTCATAGGCTGGAAAGTCAATGGACTGACAGTATTTACAATGGTTGATGGTCAAGTCGTATATGAGGGGGAGAACATATGAAAAAAAGAATGCTCGTACTGGAAGACGGAAATGTTTTTAAAGGATTCGGATTTGGTGCTGACAAAGAAACGATCGGAGAAGTCGTGTTCAACACAGGAATGACCGGTTATCAGGAATCGATCACTGATCAGTCATACAATGGTCAGCTGCTGACTTTTACTTATCCTTTAGTAGGAAATGCAGGCATCAACAGGGATGACTACGAATCCATTTTCCCAACGACAAAAGCTGTGATCGTCAAGGAATTTGCGAGACGACCATCAAACTGGCGAAGCAGAATGAATCTGGATGAATTTTTAACAGAAAAAGATATTCCGGGGCTTACTGGTGTCGATACGAGGCGACTAACGCGAGTGATTCGTGAACACGGTGCTATGAAAGCCATTTTAACGGATTTTACAGAAGAGACTGATGCATTGATCGATCGGCTTAAATCCGTTACTCTTCCGACTGATCAGGTTGCTCAAGTGTCTACTGAACGCCCTTATGTCAGTCCTCAAAATGGACGTCGCGTGATTGTCATCGATTTTGGTCTGAAGCATAGTATCCTACATGAATTGAATAAAAGAGAATGTCATGTAACGGTTCTGCCGCATGATACAAAAGCAGAAACCATACTTAATCTGAAACCTGACGGGGTGATGCTGACGAACGGACCAGGCGATCCTAAAGATCTGCCGTATGCTCATGACATGATCAGAGAACTACAGAAACATGTACCAATTTTCGGGATTTGTCTTGGTCATCAGCTGATTGCTCTGGCGAATGGTGCAGATACGTTTAAAATGACTTTTGGTCATAGAGGATTTAATCACCCAGTACGTGAGATCGCGACTGGTCGAATCGATTTTACGTCTCAGAACCACGGATATGCGGTATCTGAAGAATCAGTCGATAATAATGAACTGAGAATCACACACATTGAAATCAATGATGGAACAGTTGAAGGCTTGAGACATTGCCGGTATCCGGTGTTCAGCGTACAGTATCATCCGGATGCTGCACCTGGTCCTCATGATGCCGCAGACCTGTTCGACCAGTTTATTGAAGAAATGGATGCATGGAAGGTGGAAGAAACGAATGCCTAAGCGAACAGATATCAAGACGATTGTAGTGATTGGCTCTGGACCGATCATCATCGGACAGGCTGCAGAATTTGACTATGCCGGGACTCAGGCGTGTCTTGCTCTGAGAGAAGAAGGCTATGAAGTGGTCCTTATCAACTCTAACCCGGCTACGATCATGACGGATAAGGAGATAGCAGATAGAGTGTATATCGAACCTCTGACTGTCGAATTTATTTCAAGAATACTGAGAAAAGAGCGACCGGATGCACTGCTTCCGACCTTGGGTGGACAGATGGGACTGAATATGGCGATTGCGCTCAATGAGACAGGCATACTTGATGAGCTGGGAATCGAGCTGCTGGGTACTCGTCTATCAGCTATTAATAAAGCAGAAGACCGCGATCAGTTCAGAGAACTGATGAGAGAGTTGAATGAACCTGTACCGGACAGCGACATTGTTCATACCACCCAGGAAGCATTGGATTTCGCAGACTCAATCGGTTATCCTGTTATTGTCAGACCGGCATTTACCATGGGTGGAACTGGAGGCGGACTGTGTGACAATGAAAAGGAACTGCGCGAGATTGTTGGAAATGGACTGAAACTGTCTCCAGTGAACCAGTGTCTGATCGAGCGCAGTATTGCCGGATATAAAGAGATTGAATACGAGGTCATGAGAGATTCTGATGACAATGCGATGGTCGTGTGTAATATGGAAAATATCGATCCCGTCGGTATTCATACGGGAGATTCGATCGTGATTGCGCCTAGTCAGACCCTGACGGACAAGGAATATCAGCTGCTGAGAGATGCCTCCCTTAAAATCATTAGAGCATTGGGTATTGAAGGGGGATGTAACGTCCAGCTGGCTCTTGACCCGAACAGTTTTGATTACTTCGTAATTGAAGTCAATCCAAGAGTAAGCCGATCCTCTGCTCTGGCCAGTAAAGCTACAGGTTATCCTATTGCTAAACTTGCAGCTAAAATCGCTGTAGGATTGACTTTAGATGAAATGAAAAACCCTGTCACTGAAACGACATATGCCCAATTCGAACCAGCTCTGGATTATGTAGTTGCTAAGATCCCGAGATGGCCTTTCGATAAATTTGAAACAGGGGACCGCACATTGACTACTCAAATGAAAGCGACAGGTGAAGTTATGTCGATCGGTCGGACTATTGAAGAAAGTTTATTGAAGGCTGTCCGGTCACTTGAAATAGGGGTCAGCCATATACAGCTGGCTGAGCTGGATCATCTTGACGATGACCAGCTGATCAACAAGACAGTAAAAGCTCAGGATGACCGTCTGTTTTATCTTGTTGAAGCAATTAGAAGAGGGTATCTAGTGGAAGAACTCGCGTCACTGACAAAAATCGACTTATTCTTCCTCGACAAACTGCTTCATATCGTCGAAATTGAACAGCGGCTGACGGAAGGTCAGTGGGATCTTGATCTGCTTGCCTATGCTAAATCCTATGGCTTTTCTGACTGGAAAATAGCTGAATTATGGAATGCGACCGAAGATGAAATCAGGCAGTTCAGAGTCATGCACGAGCTTCTGCCAGTGTACAAGACGGTCGATACGTGTGCTGCTGAATTCGAATCATCCACGCCCTATTTCTACAGTACTTATGAAGAGGAGCAGGAGAGCCTGGTTACAGATAAACAGTCAGTGCTTGTCTTGGGTTCCGGTCCGATCCGCATAGGGCAGGGGGTTGAATTCGATTATGCGACCGTCCATTCAGTTAAAGCCATTCAGGAAGCTGGGTATGAGGCGATCATAATGAACAACAATCCGGAAACTGTGTCTACAGACTTTTCCATTTCGGATAAGCTGTACTTTGAACCTCTGACAGTTGAAGATGTCATGAATGTTATCCAGCTGGAAAATCCAGTAGGAGTGATTGTTCAGTTTGGTGGACAGACGGCTATCAATCTGGCTGAACCTTTACAAAAACGTGGGGTTAAAATTCTTGGGACTACTGTTGAAGATCTGGATCGAGCAGAGAACAGAGATGAATTTGAGAAAGCCCTGAAGAGTCTGAGTATTCTTCAGCCTGAGGGAGGAACCGCTGTTACGGAAGAACAAGCGCTGACTATAGCCTCTTCTATAGGCTATCCGGTTCTTGTCCGTCCGAGTTATGTACTTGGAGGCAGAGGAATGCAGATTGTAGATAATGCTGCTGATCTGTCAAAATACATGAATGATGCTGTACGTATATCTTCAGAACATCCCGTACTTATCGACCGCTACCTGATAGGAGAAGAAGTAGAAGTGGATGCCATCTGTGATGGAGAACAGGTCCTGATTCCAGGAATCATGGAGCATGTAGAACGCTCGGGCGTCCACTCTGGAGATTCCATGGCTGTTTATCCACCACAGCGCCTTTCTCAGAACGTGATCGATACGATTATCGAGTACACCGAGAGATTGAGTCTGGGTCTGAACTGTGTGGGTCTCATGAATATTCAATTTGTTATTCACGAAGATACGGTATACGTTATAGAAGTTAACCCGAGAGCCAGCCGTACTTTACCGTTTCTAAGCAAGGTTACCGGCATTGCAATGGCTCAAGTTGCAACAAAAGCGATACTAGGTCAATCCATTCTAGATCAGGGCTATACACCGGGTCTCCATACACTTTCTTCGATGGTCCATGTAAAAGCACCAGTGTTCAGTTTTTCTAAACTGAACAAAGTGGATGCCAGGCTGGGACCAGAAATGAAATCGACTGGAGAAGTCATGGGGAGCGACAGCACATTGGAGAAAGCATTGTACAAAGCCTTTGAGGCAAGTGATATGAGACTTCCGGAACACGGAACCGTCCTATTCACTGTATCTGATGAAGATAAAAGTGAAGCTGCTGATTTAGCGGCCAGACTGGTCAGCATCGGCTATTCCATTACCGCTACGCAAGGGACGGCCCATGCTTTCGCGCAAAGAGGAATACCGGCTGAGCATATTGAAAAAACTGGTAATCCTGAATACCAGTCATATGATATTCTTGATCTGATTATGAGTGGACAAGTCAATCTGGTGGTTAATACTATGGGCAAAAACATCGATGCTGTACAAGACGGTCTGTCAATCAGAAAAAACTCAATTGAAAAAGGGATTCCACTGATGACATCACTTGATACTGTTTCAGCCATCATCAGTGTTCTTGAATCGCGTACATTCACAACTACAGCACTTTAAAATACTATTAAATGGAGGAGCAATATGACACGACTATCTGTTTCACTACCCGGATTAAATTTAAAAAATCCAGTTATGCCTGCAAGTGGGACGTTCGGATTTGGTGATATGTACCATGATTTGTATGACTACGATCGTCTTGGAGCAATTGTGTTGAAATCTACCACCCGTCAGGCAAGAACAGGCAATGAAGATCCGAAATTTCATCCTTTGAAGCATAGCGCACTCAATGCAGTGGGATTAAAAAATCCTGGTGTAGAAAAGGTTGTCAGCGAAAAACTGCCACGATTACGTGGATTCTCGACCCCGGTCATCGGAAGTGTAGCAGGAGAAACGGAAGAGGAGTTTGTTGAAGTAGCAGATATTTTAAGCGAATCCGGTGCGTTGAGCGCTCTGGAGCTGAATTTATCCTGTCCTAATGTAAAAGAAGGAGGACTGACTTTTGGAGTCGATCCATCCGCTGTCAGACGCATAACCGAAAAAGTCAAGCAGGTGACTTCACTTCCAGTGTACGTCAAACTGACGCCTAATGTGACGGATATTGTGACTATCGCCAAGGCAGCTGAAGATGGAGGAGCGGATGGTCTGAGCCTCATCAATACAGTTTTAGGGATGAATTTTGACACTAAAACTAGAAAGCCGGTCCTGGGGAATGTAATGGGTGGGCTGTCAGGGGAGAGCATCTTTCCAGTCGCTGTCAGAATGGTCTATCAGGTATCACATGAGGTGTCAGTTCCAATTATCGGAATGGGTGGAATCCGAAGCGCAGATGATGTCATTCAGATGTTTCTGGCGGGAGCTTCGGCTGTCGCTGTAGGGACAGCAACTTATCATAACCCGGTGGTCATGAATGAAATCATTGATGCACTTCCTGACCGAATGGCTGATCTGGGTATCGAATCGATCGAAGACTTGATCAGGGAAGTGAAGGAGGGACGCCGGCTTGGATAATGAACCAATCATTGCACTGGATTATTCTAATGTAGAAGATACTGAAGCGTTTTTAAATCGATTCGATTCTGATACATTAAATGTTAAAATAGGTATGGAACTGTTTTATCAGCAGGGACCAGAGATCGTCTATCTGGTCAAGAACAGAGGGCATAGTGTCTTTCTTGATATCAAACTTCATGATATTCCAACAACAGTGAAAAAAGCGATGTCCGGCATTGCGCGTCTTGGAGTGGACATGATAAATGTTCATGCAGCAGGTGGAAGCCAGATGATCGGGGCAGCGATTGAAGGACTTGAAAAAGGAACAGCCGCCGGCCATAAACGCCCGCTCTTACTGGCAGTCACTCAGCTGACATCGACTTCGGAACAGTCTATGCAGGTAGAACAAGGGACAAGCTTTACAATGAAAGAGAGTGTACGACATTATGCGAAGCTGGCTTTTAAATCAGGAGCCGATGGCGTGGTCTGTTCTGCTCAGGAAGCTGAACTGATCAGAGGGGCAACGGATGACCGTTTTCTTAGAGTGACGCCAGGTATACGTCTTGATTACTCGTCTAAAGATGATCAGGTAAGAATTGCTACACCTTCAGAAGCGAGGGAGAAGGGATCCACTCATATTGTAGTCGGACGTCCGATCACTCAAGCTGCTGATCCAGCAGAAATCTACAGCACGATTCAAAGAGAATGGAAAGGATAGAGAGAATGAAAACAGAACATCACACCATACCTGAAGAACTGTTAAGAATAAAAGCTGTCACAGTATCACCTAAAGAGCCATTTACATGGTCAAGCGGACTCAAAAGTCCTATTTACTGCGATAATCGTCTGACTATGAGCTATCCTGAAGTAAGAGAGAAGATAATCAGTGCATTCGTCAGTATCATTCAGACTTATTACCCTGAAGTGGAAGTGATTGCTGGTACTTCTACAGCAGGAATTCCCCATGCTGCATGGATTGCAGACAGACTCAAACTGCCGATGGTCTATATCCGTAGTGAAGCGAAAAAGCATGGGACCGGAAAGCAGATCGAAGGGACCTTCCAGCCTCATGCTAAGATCGTAGTGATCGAAGACTTGATCTCTACTGGACAGAGTGTCATCGATGCCGTCAATGCAGCAAAAAGTGAAGGTGCTGATGTACTGGGAGTGGCTGCTATATTTACCTATGAGCTCGACTTGGGGACCAGCGCCTTTCATGACTTGAATATAGACTACCGCACTATAACAGATTATTCTTCTCTGATCGAGGCTGCATTAAGTAACGGGCTTGTGGATCAGGAAGAGATGTCGCGTCTTGAAAACTGGAAAAAGAGTCCGGAAAGTTGGCTTTGATGCTTGATTTTCACCTGTAAATCCTGTAGTATTTGTATAGTGTTGGCAGCGTCGACACACTGACCTTTACTTGGTTTGTCGTTTCACCAGCGCTTACTCAGTAAATGGAGTCATAAACAGGAAAGAGGTGGAAAACATGGCAGTTTCAAAAGAACAGAAACAACAGATCATTACTGATTACGCTCGCCACGAAGGAGATACTGGTTCTCCGGAAGTACAGATCGCAGTATTGACTGCTGAAATCAACGAGTTGAATGAACACGCAAAGACACACAAGAAAGATTTTCATTCAATGCGCGGACTAATGAAAAAAATTGGTCACCGTCGTAACCTTCTTGCTTATCTACGTAACAAAGACATTACCCGTTACCGTGAATTGATCAAGAGACTTGGTTTACGTCGTTAATTTTGTCCTGTCACATCACGCTGATCTTCATGCTTATGCATAAAGAATGAGCGGGACTACAGACAAATTAATCTTACTAGTTGAAGCGGGATTCTTAGGAATCTCGCTTTATTTACTATAACAAACACTCAGGGGCTTAATTGTCTACTATGCAAATGTGAGCAGATGAAAATGAATCTGATCTGCTGACCTTTGTCTAGTAGGTTAGGCTGCCTGAACAAAGGAGAATATCATGTCAAACAAACAAGTGTTCAAGACAACTATCGGCGGCAGAGAACTGACCGCAGAAATCGGACAAATGGCAAAGCAGGCTAACGGGGCAGTTCTTGTCCGTTACGAAGATACTGTTGTTCTATCCACTGCTGTCGGCAGCAAGAAGCCAAGTAGTATGCCATTCTTCCCGCTTATGGTTGTATATGAAGAAAAAATGTACTCAGTAGGTAAGATTCCAGGAGGCTTCATCAAACGTGAGGGCCGTCCTTCAGAGAATGCAACATTAACCGCGCGTCTGATCGACCGTCCCCTTCGTCCAATGTTTGCTGACGGATTTAGAAACGATGTTCAAATCTTCAATACAGTTATGTCCGTAAATCCTGATAATTCTCCGGAAATGTCAGCCATGTTCGGATCATCCCTTGCTCTATGCATTTCTGATATTCCATTCAACGGACCAATCGCTGGAGTCACTGTCGGACGAGTAGACGGCAAATTCATCATCAACCCGACTGAAGAGGAAACTGAAAAATCAGATATCGAACTGATCGTAGCCGGTACCAAAGATGCTATCAACATGGTAGAAAGTGGAGCGGATCAAGTTGCTGAAGAAGATATGCTTGAAGCCCTTCTGTTCGGACACGAAGCAATCAAAGAGCTCGTTGCTTTCCAGGAAGAAATCGTTGCTGCAGTCGGACAGGAAAAAATGGATGTCACTCTAATCCTTCCTGATGAAGAACTCAAACAGGAAATCATCAGCAAGTATAACGATCAGATGAAAGAAGCGATCCAGACTTTCGATAAACAGGAACGTGCTGAGAAGACTGGTGCTTTGAAAGACCAGATCATCGAAGTCTACGAAGAAGAGTACCGTGATTCGCCAGATCTTGATTCTATTGTAAAAGATGTCAAGACAATCGTCGACGGCATGGAAAAAGACGAAGTCCGTCGTCTGATTACAGAAGAGAATACCAGACCTGACGGCCGTAAAGTAGACGAGATTCGTCCACTTGAATCCGAAGCAGGCATTCTGCCTCGCGTTCATGGGTCAGGCCTGTTTACTCGTGGTCAGACTCAGGCGTTGTCAGTTGCTACGCTTGGACCATTGAACGAACATCAGATCATTGACGGATTGAGCAGTGAAGACAGCAAGCGATTCATTCACCACTATAATTTCCCTCCATATTCTGTTGGAGAGACGGGTCCTGTCAGAGGACCAGGTCGACGTGAGATCGGTCACGGGGCTTTGGGTGAACGTGCACTGTCTTATATCATCCCTAATGAGGAAGACTTCCCGTACACCATTCGTTTAGTAGCGGAAGTACTTGAATCAAACGGATCCTCTTCTCAGGCAAGTATTTCTGCCGGAACACTCGCGCTGATGGATGCCGGTGTGCCTATTAAAGCACCAGTCGGCGGTATTGCCATGGGCCTAGTTATGGACGGAGAAAACTATACAGTACTGACAGATATTCAGGGTCTTGAAGATCACCTTGGCGATATGGACTTTAAAGTTGCCGGTACAAGAAAAGGGATCACCGCTTTGCAGATGGATATCAAGATCGAAGGAATTACGAAAGAGATTCTTGAAGAAGCACTTGTACAGGCTAAGAAAGCCCGTCTTGAGATCATTGATAACATCGAAGAAGAAATTCCAGAACCTCGCAAAGAACTGAGCAAGTACGCGCCTAAGATCGAATCAATCAAGATCAAGCCTGATCAGATAAAAGTGGTTATCGGTAAAGGCGGCGAAACGATCAACAGCATTATTGATGAAACGAATGTTAAAATCGATATTGATGAAGAGGGTAATGTTTCTATATACGGTCAGGATGCAGAAGGTATCAAGCGAGCGATCGAACTTATCGAAGAGCTGACAGAAGAAGTGGAAATCGGCAAGGTTTATACTGGAACGATCAAGCGAATCGAGAAATTCGGTGCATTTGTGGAGATTATCAAAGGTACAGATGGTCTGGTTCATGTATCGGAACTGTCTGATAAGTACATTAAGGATGTTGCCAAAGAATTTTCTGTCGGCGATGTGCTTGATGTCAAAGTGACGGAAATCGATGACAGAGGCCGTGTCAACTTGTCCCGAAAAGCTGTACTGAATGGGAACAACGACGAAGCCTGATTGGACTCAGCTTCCATTATTTAAAAGTAAAAAAATAACCCGCATGGCTATCCTTACGAGGCAACTGCTTATCGTAAAGGACAGCCATGTGGGTTTTTACATAATTGCATCAGAGGTAACCGGATTGCCCTCTGACTGAGAAATTCAAAGAATTGAGATGGTCTGTTTCGTTAGTATTCGGATAACGGATGACTAGTTCTCCTTCATCGCTGATGTCCATGACACGGGCAGATTTTGAGATCTGTCCATGATGAACGGTGATTTCCCGACCTATAAGTCCAGACTTTTCTCTGCATACTGAAATGAATGTAGACGCATCCATCGACTCGCTCCATGCTGTATAAAAGGTGTCGAACCAGGATAGAAAGCTGGTGATGATCGGATTAGGATCGATGACTCTATTTTTTTCAATTGCCAGAGAAGTGGCTTTAGCTTTCAACTCTTCAGGGAGTTCTTCTATGGACAGATTCGTGTTTATTCCCGTCCCAATCACGATGCCGGTCAGTTCTGATCCGCTGAAGTGGGATTCGACCAGAATGCCAGCCACTTTACGGCCGTCGATGAGAACGTCATTTGGCCACTTGATAGAAGCAGACCAGTCCGGTTCAAGTGCTTTGACCAGAGCAGCAGCAGTCAGCTGAGTCAGAAGGACAGCCTGCTGATTGTCGAATTTTGGTTTGAGTACGATAGTCAAGGCAACGGATTTTCCTAGATCAGTATGCCAGGAACGGCCCAGCCTGCCTTTTCCTTTGTACTGATAATCAGTCAGGATGACCGACCCATGAGCCAGTTCTTGAAGGTTTTTTAAAGCATAGGTATTTGTCGAATCGATTCTGTCGAAGAACTGGAACGATCGCCCGATAGAATAAGATTGCAGGTTTTCCGCTACAGACTCTTTACTGACTAGAGGGAGTGTCAGTCTGCAAGTGTCCTGTTCAGTCTGAATCGAGTAGCCCTGCATTTCAGCATCATTTATAAGCTGATTTATCTCTTCTGTCTCTATGTGAAGGGTCTTACTGACGAGATCAAAAGAAACGAAAGACGGATAGTCTGCTTTAAGTAAAGCAATAAAAGAAGAAATTAGTGACATGAGAGACTCCTTTTTAAAATTAGTTAATTAAGGTCAGTATACCCTATGTGTAAAATAGTTGTCGGAAAGTAAAATAGTAGGGCAAGAAATTAAAGTAGACAAAAAGAAAGAAGACCCTTAATCTAGAGATAACCACAAATCCAGAAAAGAGGTCTTCTTATGAATCAAA
>NZ_BAAGIR010000011.1:0-38829 GCF_054658155.1 Alkalibacterium sp. m-11 | reverse complement strand
GAATGCTTTTCTCTACCATACGTATAGTGTACCTTTAAATCCCCTCTCTTTTCAAATCAAGTGATAGTGATTAACGTTTGAGGTGATAGGCTTTCTAGCGGGTAAAACTTTATACTTTCCTATTCTACAAGTAAAAAAGGCCTATGAAGACTGGCCTTGTTAATTAACCGGTATGTTCTTAATGATACGGGCCGGCACTCCACCGATCACAACATTGTCAGGAAAGACGCCATTAACTACAGCTCCAGCAGCAACAACTACATTATTGCCCAGTTCAGAGCCGCCTACGATCGTCGCATCTGCTCCGATCCAGCAGTTATCCCCCACAGTCACTGGTCTCCCGAATTCATACCCTGAATTCCGTTCTGCTGGTAGTAGAGGATGTTCAGGTGTAACAATACTGACTCCCGGGCCCAGCATCGCATTCTTCCCAATGCGAATTGGGCAGACATCCAGAAACACACAGTTGAAATTGGCATAGAAATTTTCCTCTACATGTATATTATATCCATAATCTACACGCACAGTCGGTTCCACTTTAATAGTTTCACCAGTGGTTCCGAACAGATCCTTAA
Source organism: Alkalibacterium sp. m-11 (assembly GCF_054658155.1). Lineage (NCBI taxonomy): Bacteria > Bacillati > Bacillota > Bacilli > Lactobacillales > Carnobacteriaceae > Alkalibacterium > Alkalibacterium sp. m-11. The sequence goes on along the minus strand of NZ_BAAGIR010000011.1, from coordinate 38,254 downwards.
TGATCCGCTTTCTCTCTTCATCAGTATCAGCTCTGTTGAAATCTTGAGCTCTATAGTGGCCTTTGCGTCTTCCTTTTATCAGTTCAGGATCAGATGGGTCATACATCTCTCCTGCTGTCATTTTCTCTTTCTCTGACTGCATATGACAAACTCCTTTATCCTTTAAGTTAGTTCTCGTTCTTCTGATGAACATCAAGCAGGCGGGAATAGATAGGCATAAGGTCATCGAGTGTTTTTTTATAGAAGTCAAACTGTGCGTCTTTATCCGACAACTCTATACTATCTTCACGCATGATCTTACCTATCATGAACTCTCCTTTTTTTACTTTAAGCAGTCTATTCAAGGTGGTTTCAATCGTTCCATTATCTGCTTTTATAAGATCAGGTTTAGTATGATCAGGTGAAATAACATACTCCGCTGATAGATGATCGAACAACTCCAGGTTTTCGAGAAGATGCTGACCCATTGCCTTCTCATGGACCGGGTTATCGATCAGTGACAGGAAGAGAAAAATATGATCGCTGTTGATTCCCAGCTGGATATGCGGATACTTCTTGTAGCCTCTAGCATTTCCTCCAAGAGCACTCCACGTACTTTCCGGAGCGTTAGCAGTTCTGCGTCTATGTTGGGCAATGTGAAAGCCTCCGTCAAATGCCGTCTGCGTATTCACCTGGGCTTTGAATTCATCACCGAATGACTGGAAAACAGGCTGGATCTGTTCTCTGATCAGTGCCATCCTCTCATCCAGTCCATCGACTGAAAAAATACTGAAATGTTCTGGTTCGAAATAATTTTCCATAACAACCTCCTGATTTATCATTGCTTTATTAGTGTATCAAAAAAGGAGAAAGGATGCAGGATTAGTTCATCCCGATACCTTACCCCCTTATTTAAGTCGTGTGTCCAATTAATCTAGAGCTTGTCCTACTTCATCCATCATGATGCGGAATGTTCCTACGCCGCCTTCAGCGAGGTACCATGCAGCTGGTGAAAGATAGTAAATGGAATCAGACTGGAATGCGGATGTCTGCTGCATGACCGGATTTTCTTCTATTGGCTGAGAAGACGTATCGCCACCTATTGCAGCTGTTCGGTCAATGACAAAGAGAAGATCCGGATCCATCTCGAGCACATATTCGAAGGAGATTTCCATGCCGTGATTTGCTTCTTCGATCCCTTCATCAACAGGTGTAAATCCAAAGGCATCATGAACCACACCGAATCGTGAACCCGGTCCATATGCTGAAAGTGAGCCTTCATTGTACATAGCCATTAAAGTCGTCAACTCTGACGCCTCTGCACGCTCTCTCAGCTCTTCAAGCTCAGTTTTAAGTTCTGACATGATGGCTTCTGCTTCATCTTCTAAACCAAAAATCATACCAAGACGGTCCAGATTGCTGTCTATTGAGTCAAAATAGGCTGTCGAGTCATTACTCAAATCGATCGTCGGAGCAATATCTTTCAGATCATCATAGGCCGAACTTGACCGACCAGCTACTATAATCAGATCAGGTTGAGCTGCATTTGTCACTTCCAGATCGATCTCAAAAAAGCTTCCGGCAACCTCAATATCTTCGTACTCAGATAAATGATCAGGAAGATTAGGAGAAGCTATCAGCACCACACGCTCTCCAAGACCTAGGGTAGACAGATTATCCAGCTGGCCGTTGTCAAACACAGCTATAGTCTGCGGATCAGCCGGTACCTCTACTGTATTGCCTGCAGCATCTTCAATCGTCACGACAGAAGGTGATTCTTCCGTTTCTTCCACGTTTTCTTCTGAACTGTCTTCTAACACAGTTTCTTCTCCGTCAGCTGCACTTGAATCCACATTCTCTTCTTGTGTGTCTCCGCATGCTGTTAAGGTCAGTGTACTCAGAATGAGTCCCCATCTTACTAAATCTGATTTCTTCATTGTCTCTTCTCCTATTCTTTGTTTTTAAATTTAATTAGTATAGTACAGACAATATTTAGTGCCGTTACTTTCAATAATCTTGACATCCATATCGTACAAGTCATCCAGTACAGGTTTAGTGATCATCTCGTCAACCGGTCCGGAAGCAAAAAGTCGGCCTTCTTTCATGGCGACAATATTGTCCGCATAACTTGCAGCAAAGTTGATGTCATGCACGACAGTTATGACTGTCTTTCCAAGTTCATCAACCAGGCGTCTGAGTGTTTTCATCATCTGGACCCCGTAACTCATATCGAGATTATTTAACGGTTCGTCCAGCAGGATATAATCTGTATCCTGACAGAGAACCATAGCGATCATCGCTCTCTGAAGCTGACCTCCTGACAGTGTATCGATATAACGGCTCTGTAGATCTAAAAGCCCCAAATACTCCAAGGAATTGTCAATCACCTCATGACAATGCTGATTCAGCCGGCCTTTTGTATAAGGAAATCGCCCAAATGAGACGAGCTCTCTTACCGTGAGCCGGACATTCATCTGATTGGTCTGTTTAAGTACAGACAGTCGCTTGGCAAAATCACCTTTCTTCCAGGTTTTTACCTCGTTTCCATCTATATAGATATGTCCGGTATCCTGAGGAATCAGTCTACTTACCATTTCGAGCAGCGTGCTCTTTCCTGCTCCGTTAGGTCCGATGCATGCAGTCATCTTACCCTTTTCGATCGGCAAGCTGACATTGTTTACTACAATTGTTTCGCCATAACTTTTTGTCGCGTTCTGGACTTCCATCATAATCAAACATCCCTTTCTTTAAATAATATATACAGGAAGTAGATGCCCCCTGCGAACTGAATAATTACACCTAATGTCGTTTGTAATCTGAAGACATGTTCAACCAACAGCTGACCGGAGAGTATGAATAATACCGAGATAAGGCTGCCTCCAATAAACAAGGTTGCATGTTTATATGTGTTGAACAGACGATAAGCAATATTAGTTCCGATAAACCCTAAGAAGGATACAGGACCCACTAGAGCAGTCGATACAGCTGTAAGGATACTTACCATGATGAACAGGATCAGGTAGTACTTGTCGATATTGATTCCCAGATTCAAGGCGTAAGCTCTTCCTAGATGAAGAACATCCAGGGTCCGGCTTTCTTTAAAGAGATAAATAAGTACAGGAACCGTTATGAGAACCGAGAAGCCGACGAGTGTCACATCTACTCTATTGAAACTGGCGATCGTTCGTGCAAACAGACTCTCAAATTCATTTGGATCAATAATGACTTGAAGAAAATTAGTGAAGCTGCTGAAAAATGTTCCGAGGATCAGTCCTGTCATCAGCATAAGATAGATCTTCCCTGGATATTTCTTGAAGAACAGCCAGAACATGCCCAGGCTCCCTCCAATCATCAGCAGCAGACTCAGGAAAAAATTGAGCTGGTGATGAGTAACCAGGACATGGTTCATACAAAAAAAGAAGAAGATGACCGTCTGAAGCAGGATGTACATTGAATCCAGACCGATAATATTTGGTGTCAGTATAATATTCTGGGTCATGGTCTGAAAAACAATGGTCGCTATGGTAGACGTAAATCCCACGAGGAAGAATGGGACAATACGCTGGCTTCTCAGCCTGATTGCAAAAGACAGATCCCCTCTTGTATTAACGGTCAAGTATAAAAACAGAAACACTGAGATGCTAATCAGCAGCAGTGAGAAAATCAGGTTTAATCGTTTTGTATTCATCTGGATTCCCCTCGAAGCAGTAAGTATAAGAAGAGCACACTTCCTACCACACCAATGACGACACTGATCGGTATTTCATATGGAAAGATGAGCGTACGTGATAAGACATCGGTGACCAGAAGAAACAGTGCACCAAAGCCTGCGGTAGGAAAAAGTATTTTTCCGAAGTGGTCACCTTTTTTCAAAGATATTAGATTAGGTACTACGATACCTACGAATGGAATACTTCCAACCGTCAGAATAATTGCTGAGGTTGCCAGTGCGACAATCGTCACGCCTGTGAGCTCTAAAAGGCCATAAGGAACGCCCAGCTCAACCGATACATCTTTTCCCAGTCCCATAATAGTGAAATAGTGCGCAAGCAAGTATATGAGAAACAGCAGCGGCACAGAAAGAAACAGCAGCTGATAATTAGTAGAAGATATAAGAGAAAAATTTCCTTGAAGCCAAGAGGATGCATTTTGAACAACTTCATACTGGACAGCCAGGTATGTACTCAACGAGTTGACTATATTTCCGAACATCAGCCCTACTAGAGGAATCATTACTGCATTTTTAATCTTGACGGAACGGACAAACAGAATAAAAGTAAATGTGCCGATCAGTGAAAAGATAAATGCCAGAACAGTTTTTTGAGTCAGCGAATAATGTGAAAAGAAAATAATGGCTGTAACTATGCCTAACCGTGCACTCGCAAGTGTTCCCGCAGTTGTAGGAGAAACGAATTTGTTTTGTGTCAGCTGCTGCATCAGTAGACCTGAAATAGCTAATGTACTGCCCGCCAGTATCAGACTTATCGTTCTCGGCAGTCGAGTAGTCAACAGAATCAGCCTTTGTGTGTCAGTCAGACTGAATACGTTTCTGATGCTCAAATCAGTTACGCCGGTAAAGATGGAGACTACTGTAAAAACAAACAGCAAGGCGATCATAATCCAATTAAACGGCTTCCGATTTTTAATTTTGCTGCCTTCCATCTCACCCAGTCCTTTAACATTCAATCGATTGTAGTATTTTTGTTCAGTAACTGAGAATGATTATCATTCTCTTCGAGTATTATATCGAATAATTTGAACAAATGCAATCTTTCACAAAAAGATGACTGCAGACTAATTTCCTGCAATCTATAGCCTTAAAGTAAAACCCGTTATATCACAAGGTGAGACATTTACATCTCCTTGTGATATAACGGGTTTTACGATGCTAATAGTGATCAGCTTAACCGGTTTATTTGCTCATATAGATGACGAGTCGACCGAATCATTTTCTTCTATTAACTCAATATACCAAAGAACCATTTCTGCAGATTTTTTCCCAGCAGATTCGATAAATTCATTGAATGACACAGATGCTTCTTCATCTGCGACATCAGATACTGCCCTGACCACAGCAAATGGAATATCGAACTGATAACACGTTTGTGCGACAGCTGTTCCTTCCATTTCTGTAACCAGTGCATCACTGAAATAGGATTTGATTTGCTGGATTGCAGAAGCATTGCTGATAAAGGAATCCCCACTCACTATAAGCCCGTCTTTAACTATCCACTCACTCTTTAAAGCCGCTGTTTTTAAAACCTTTACTGTTCCTGTATCTGCTTCGTAGTATTCAGGCATCTGGGGTATCTGACCGAATGCATAACCAAAGGCTCTTGCGTCGGCGTCATTGTAGCTCAATCTTGTTGAAATGACAAGGTCCCCTACTCTGAGTCCTTCTCCTATGCCTCCTGCTGATCCTGTATTGATTACCGTATCAGCATTAAATCTGTTGATCAGCAGAGTCGTTGCGATCGCTGCGTTGACTTTTCCAATACCAGACTGTACTAGAACGACATTGGTTTGTCCTATCTTACCTTCATAAAAGGTCTGACTCGCGATCTTAGTCTGCGTCAAATCAGACAACTCGTCAGTGAGCAATCGGATTTCCTGCTCCATCGCAGCTATAATTCCTAATTTCATCTAAACACCCTTTCATTATAGTGATAAGATCAGATAAAGAAAACGAACGCCAGAACGATTATAAGCAGCAGAGTGACTATAACGATAGCTAGAGTAAGCTGTTTTTCCACTCGGCGGTACTTCTCCATCTCATTCAGTCTTTTCTTTGATGTGCGTCCTTTTTTAGATAGTTTTCTTTCGTTCTTCCGATCTTCAGCTTTTCTTAATCTGCTTTCTTTTTTTTTCTTTATTTCATCCAGTTCTTTCTGTTTTTTCAGTTCACTTCTTGAAGACATCCTTATCATCCTCAGTCTTTCTTCATAGATTTTTTCATTTTCCAGTAAAACAAGGCGAAAACTGTCTTGGAATCCCTGAGTAACCCTTGTTCATATAGATCCCAGGCTTCATCATATGTTACGATCATTACTTCGACATTTTCATCCTCATCTTGGGAAAGCGGATTTTCTGCTAAGTACAAATCTGTCGCTTCATAGATTTCAAGAAATTCATCTGTAAACCCAGGTGTACTATAAAAAGAAGTCACAAAAGAAAGGTTATTTGCTCTATAGCCAGTTTCTTCTTCAAGTTCACGTGCAGCAGTTACAGATGCACTGGCATCCGACTCGTCTTTCAAGCCAGCAGGTATTTCAATACTGATCTGCTCGATCGCCTTACGGTACTGTTTGACAAGTATGATTTCATCGTCGTTGATAAAAGGAATGACCGCAGCAGCTCCATCGTGTCTGACTATTTCTCTCTGAGCCGTTTTTCCATTAGGCAGCCTGACTTCCTGTACCGTATACTCTGTAATGTTTCCTTTATATACTGATGTTTCCTTGATCGTTTCTTCTTTAAAATCCATTGGTCCACTCCTCACATACCGTTAATCATACAGGATTCGCCAGCAATTTTCATTATATAATTATCGTTCATATCCTGTTAAATCCATCTTAGGTCTTATGTCAATTCTACCAGATTTTGTGATACTATATAGTTAGAATAAGTAATCGTTTCACCAGAATGGAGGATCAACAATGAAACAGTCAACACTATATACATCTTTAATTTATACACTAACTTTACTCACTTCTCTATTTATATTCATCATGATGATCGGACTTGAATTTAACGGACTGCTCGCTTTGGGGCTGAGTATAGGAGCTGGAGTGCTTATGTTGAAAAAATTCGGTAGAAAGACATCTTCTGCAAAGAATACAAGCCAAAAATTACCGAAGATGACCCAGGAGAAAGAAGCCTTTTATACTTCAAAAGGCCTATCTAAAGAAGATATTCAGTACTTCAGAAAAACAATGCACAAAGCGAAAGAACAGGTTATAATGATCGAAAAGAATATGACTCAGTCTGGTAAGCTTAGAGCAATTGAAAACCGCAATAACACGATAGCCCTATCAAAAGCATTGTTCAAGGAAATTACCGATGAACCTGATCGTCTCCATGAAGTCGACCAGTTTCTATACGTCCACCTGCCATCACTGGCAGATCTGGTTAAGAAATACGTCGAAATCGAAAATCACAAGGCTAAAAGCAAAGCGACCTATGATATTCTTGAGAAATCGTCTCAGACAATCGACAAAATGTGCGGACAGATTGTAGAAGACTATGTCATGTTTAAAGAAGACGATATCCAGGATCTTGATGTAGAAATCGAACTAGCCAAACGTACATTGAATGACGAACTGTAATACTAACCCATACACAAGGAGCTGTTACAATGGCAAACGAAGAGAATGATTTATTCGAAAAAAAGGAACAGAGTGAAATCGATGACTTATTGGCAAATCCTTTTGGTGCTTCCGCAAAAACTGAACCTACTGTAGAAAAAAATGAGATAAAAAAGCAGAATGAAGTAAAAAAAGTGATCGATACTTTAAATGAAACGAGAAAGAAACAGGCTTACGAATTGGCTAAAATGATTGATACTTCTGATACTGATTCTCTTCTGAACTACGGTGCTCAAGCCCAGCAGAAGCTTGGTGAATTTTCGCATTCCGTACTGAACCATGTTCAGAATCAGGAGACTAGCCATATCGGTGAAACCCTCAATGATCTGATGTTTCGTTTGAATGAGGCAAATCCTAACGAGCTTAAAGCTGATGACCGGAATATCTTCAAGAAAATGTTCCGAAAGATAAACCGGTCAATTTATGAAACGACTGCTAAATACCAGAAGATTGGTGCTCAAGTCGACAAAATAGCAGTCAAACTGGATAAAGAACGTGAACTGCTTCTAAAAGATAATGTCATGCTTGAAGAATTGTACGAAAAGAACTACGAGTACTTCGAAGCTTTAAATGTCTATATTGCAGCTGGAGAAGTAAAAATCGACGAGCTCAGCAATGAAGTGATTCCGCAGGCTGTCAAGCATGCAGAAGACAGTGGAAACCAGATGGAAGTTCAGAAGGTTAATGACTTGAATCAGTTCCTGAATCGCCTGGACAAACGAGTATATGATTTAAAGACCGCTCGTCAGATGACTATTCAGCAGGCACCACAAATCCGTCTCATCCAGAATACCAATCAGGCTTTAAGTGAAAAAATACAGACATCCATTAATACTGCTATTCCTTTATGGAAAAACCAGATCGTTGTTGCACTGACTCTCCTCCGTCAGAAAGAAGCTGTAACGGCTCAAAGACAGGTTTCCGAAACAACCAATGAGCTTCTGACTAAGAATTCAGAAATGTTAAAACAGTCCTCAATTGAAACGGCTAAAGAAAACGAGCGCGGAGTCATCGATATCGAAACGCTTGAAAAAACGCAGGCCGATCTTGTTGAGACATTGGAAGAAACCTTATCTATTCAGCGGGAAGGACGTTCCAAGCGTAAAGAAGCAGAAGTTCAGCTTCAGCAGCTTGAAAGCCGTTTGAAAGATCAATTACTACAACTGACTGAACCAAAAACAACTAATTCTAATTAATTAGTACAACCTTATCTTTTCTTAAGTGTAAATATTTGAATAAAATGTGACAGTTTACTATACTAAGTATGTAAGTTATTCAAAACGAAAGAGGAGAGATGTATTATGTTAGGATTTATTTGGTCACTTATTGTGGGTGGAGTTATTGGTGCAATCGGTCAGGCTATTGTCGGTACTGATGTACCAGGTGGTATTATAGGTAACATTATTATAGGTTTCGTTGGTGCTTGGGCAGGCCATGCATTGTTCCAGATGGGACCTGAATTAGGTGGATTCTATATTATTCCTGCAATTGTAGGGGCAATATTGATCGTATTCATCTATGACCTGATTGCAAGCAGATTATAATCATAGATTTCCATATAAAAAACTTCCTCAAGTCTGTAACTTGAGGAAGTTTTTTTATTATTATCACTGTTTTTCAACGTTGGATGCTTGAGGTCCTCTGTCGCCTTCGATGATGTCGAACTCTACTTCCTGACCATCATCAAGTGACTTATACCCTTCACTATTGATTGCACTGTAGTGGACAAATACATCTTCATGTCCATCAACTTCGATAAATCCGAAGCCTTTTTCAGCGTTGAACCACTTGACCTTACCTTGAGCCATAAGTACTTTCCTCCTACTTGTTTTCTTGCAACAGAAATCTAATACTGACATACTACTATGAAAGTTAGGATAAAGCAGTTAAACCTCCATTACATATAAAATTATACAAAAGCAAACGCTTTAAATCAATAACTCTATATTGAAATTAGCATAAAAAAAATGAGTTCCTCTAGTTTTCAATCGAAAACACAGGAACTCAATTTTTTAATCACTTTAACTGTTCAGAACTTCAGGGTAGTGCTCTTTACAAATAGAATGGCAGCGCGGGCACAACTGCTCATCTTCATTCAGAGCTACTGTCTCTTCAGACGTTATACGGCAGCGTGTGCATACCTCCCCCGGCATACGTTCGACCTTGATCGCTACTCCATCTAAATCAAGAACAGACTCATCGTCTTGAGGTTTTTCATCAAGACTTTTCACAATTAATTCAGATGCGATAAGGATCTGGCGGATATCACTGTCAAGTGTATCTAGAAGACTTCTGATATCATCTGAAGCGTAGACTGTCGTTTTCGCTTCAAAGTCTTTTCCGATCACTTTATTCTCTCTTGCCACTTCGTTAGCTTTCAGTACTTTGTCTCGGAATGTCATGAATGCACTCCAGTTTCCAAGTACTTCTTCTTCATTGCTGAAGGACTGTACTTCAGGGAATTCTGACAGCTGTACGAAATCCTCTTCTTCCTGCAGGTATGTCCACATTTCTTCTGCTGAATGAGGCAGGATCGGCGTAAGCAGTTTAGTCAGATCTCTGATGATGTGATAGAAAACTGTCTGCATCGCCCGTCTGCTGTAGGCATCAGGCGCGTCAATGTATAGAACATCCTTGGAGAAGTTCGCATAGAAGTTTGAAACATCTACAGTACAGAACTGATTGATTTCTTTAAAGATATCTGAGAAATCATAACGCTCATAGCCATCCACGACGTTTTTCACTGTCTGGTTCAGACGGTTCATCAAGTACTGATCCACTGGGCGTAAGTCTTCATAAGCAATACCATCCGCTTTAAAGTCGAAATCTTCAGTATTCTGGATCAGGAAGCGAATCGTATTTCTGATCTTTCTGTAAATTTCCGATACCTGTTTAAGAATATCCATGCTGACTTTTACATCTGCCTGAGTATCTACACTGGATACCCAAAGACGGATCAGATCGGCACCCATCTGCTTGATGACCTTATTAGGATCGATTACATTACCAATCGATTTACTCATTTTCTTCCCTTTGCCATCAAGAACCATTCCTTGAGAAAGGACAGCTTTATAAGGAGATTCTCCATTTATTGCGACAGACGTCGTGATACTGGAGTTGAACCAGCCTCTATACTGATCGGATCCTTCAAGGTATAAGTCTGCCGGGAAAGTCAAGTTCTCTCTTTTACGCAGAACAGCATGGTGAGAAGAACCAGAATCGAACCATACGTCCATGATATCTGTTTCTTTCGTAAATACTCCATTAGGACTGGATGGATGTGTGAATCCTTCGGGTAACAGATCTGCAGGTTCTTTTTCAAACCAGATATTCGAGCCATGTTCCTCGAATAGCTGGGCAACATGTTCCGTTGTTTCCGGAGTAATGATCGCATCACCGTTTTCACCGTAGAATATCGGTAATGGTACACCCCAGGCACGCTGTCTGGAAATGACCCAGTCTCCACGGTCTCTGACCATGTTATAAATACGCTGCATTCCCCAAGGCTGCAGCCAGTCCACTTTCTGTACAGCATCAAGAATATCATCTCTGAAATTGTTTATAGAAGCAAACCACTGCGGAGTCGCTCTGAATATTACCGGTTTCTTTGTTCGCCAGTCATGTGGATAGCTGTGAGTAAAGAAATCAAGTTTAAGCAGCGCATCATTCTCTTCCAGCCATTCAGTGATCTGTTTATTTGCTTTGTCATAGAACTGGCCTTCCAGTCCTGGAGCTTCGTCAGTGAAGCAGCCTTTTTCGTCTACTGGAGACAGAACAGGCAACTGATACTTCTGGCAGACGATAAAGTCATCTTCCCCGTGTCCAGGAGCAGTATGGACAAGTCCAGTACCATCTTCAAGGGTAACGTGATCCCCTAAAATCAGTAAAGACTCACGATCGTAAAATGGATGCTGTGCAGTGATCCCTTCGAGATCTTTGCCGGCTACTTCTTTAATCAATGTCACATCAGTCCACTCAAGGGTCTCTGCAACTTCTTCAGCTAGTTTGGATGCTACAACAAATTTACGGCCGTCTGCTTCCAGTACAGCATAATTCGTGTCAGGCTTAACTGCAATAGCTAAGTTCGCAGGCAGTGTCCATGGTGTCGTTGTCCAGATGATGAATGATGTATCCTTATCCAGAAGATCGTTGCCATCTTTTACTGTAAATGCCACATAAATATTAGCCGAACGCACATCATGGTACTCGATTTCTGCTTCAGCAAGAGCTGATTCACTTGAAGGAGACCAGTAAATCGGTTTAAGTCCTCGATAGATATAATCTTTTTCAGCCATCTTGCCGAAAACGCGGATCTGTTCCGCTTCATAGTCTTTCTTCAAAGTCACGTATGGATTATCCCATTCGCCTGCTACTCCTAGACGTTTGAAGTCTGTTCTCTGCTTTTCAATCTGTTCCCAGGCATATTCTTCACAAAGCTTTCTGAATTCCACGACTGACATGGACTTTCTGTCTACTCCTGTGTTAGTCAAGGCCTGTTCGATAGGCAATCCATGCGTATCCCATCCTGGTACATATGGGGATCTGAAACCAGACATGGATTTATATCTGACGATAATATCCTTTGAAATTTTGTTCAAAGCATGTCCGATATGGATATTTCCATTCGCATATGGAGGACCATCATGAAGAACAAAAGGCGGCTTGTCTTTGTTCAGCTCCTGTCTCTTGTTATAGACGTCTGCTTCTTCCCATTCCTTCTGTCTCTCTGGTTCTTTGTTCGGCAAGCCCGCTCGCATGGGAAAATCTGTTTTCAGTAAATTCAATGTATCTTTGATTTCCATCATTTCACCTTTTTCTATAATTTTTGATAAAAAAAAGACCTCATCCGAAAGGACGAAATCATCGTGGTACCACCTTAATTTGAAAAGTGAAGAATAAGCCTTCTCCTTTCCTTTGCTTCCTTAACGCAGAATGACGCAAGTACTTACTTATTTCAGTACTTGTTGACTTAAATGATAACACATAGCTTCCGCTTGTCAATTCTCACCAGTTATTGACTCTCTGTTAAGCGTCCACTATCTGTTGTGTTTTAAGTATCTTAAATTATTTTACTTCAGGAAGTTCGACCGCGGGCGTCATGCCTTCTTCGTATCCGTCCAGTTCTTCAGTCTCTTCAACTTCATCGACCTGATCTTCGTTCTGCCTGTCTTCCAGTTCTTTCTTAACTTCTTTAATTGTTTCGATATCCGGCTGTTCAGAGGTTGGCGGCTGAAGAAGATCCTCCCATTCTTCCTTTTTAACCAGTTCCAGCTGGGATTCAATCATCAGCTGAAGTCTCTGCCTGAAAATACGGCTCTGTTTTCTCAATTCTTCTGTTTCCTGCTCGATGCGTCTAGCTTTGTTCACTGCATCTTTCAGAAGCTCATCTGCATGATTCTCTGCTTCGTGCTTAACATTGGAAGCTTGTGTTTCTGCTTCTTTTGTAATCATTTCCGCTTCTTTTTCTGCATTCTGCTTCAAGCGGTCAGCTGCATCTTGAGCGACTAAAATCGATTTATTGAGTGAATCATGCATCTGATCATAGTTCGCTAGTTTTTCTTCAGCAAAACTCAGTTTCTTTTCAGTTTCTTTCTTCTGCTTCAACAGCATTTCATAGTCTTTTATAATCTGATCAAGGTAATCATTTACTTCGTCCTGATCATACCCTCGCATTTTAACAGGAAATTCCTTATTATGTATATCCAATGGTGTTAATGCCATGGAAAAACACCTCCACATTTTATTAGGCTCCAATGCCTTTAGTATAATGAAACTGAATCATTATCTCAAGAAACAATTAACTGTTTCTGTCCAGAACGCCCAGCGATAGTCGGATTTTTTCTTTTTTTGTTTTCCCTTCAATCGACTGCAGTCTTAACCGACCGTATCCCCTAATAGATACGACATCATTAATACCGAGTACAGTATCCGGCCGATCTGTTTCATTCCAGTTTACCTTTACTTTTCCAGAAGCAATAAGCTCTTTGGATTTCTGTCTGGAAATATTAAAAGCACCAGCAAGAACAACATCCAGTCTTAATGAAGAAACAATTTCATCTCTATCTTCCCAGCTGTCTTTTGGAAGAATCAGATCCGTATAGGATATTTCTTCAAGCTGGATAGTGATTTTTCCTATCTTGTCTACAGAAGACATCAAGAAATCCATGATCGATCCGTCTGCAAAGAACTGCCAGCGGTCACCATCTGAAATGATATCTCCAATTGTACTCCTGTCGATTCCTGACCCGATAAGCGTACCGAGTATTTTTCCGTGACTCAAGTCCGCAAACTTCCTAGGGTATCTTATTTCAGCGATTCTAATGTCGAAATCATTCTGAGCAGGATCAAAGTAAGACGGTGACAGAAAGAGGCGCCTGCGTTCGGCTGCCTCATATCCCCCATACGTACTTATCTTTATATCGTCATATTGCCCAGCTATCGACTCAACAATAAACTGCTGTCTAGGATCCAGAAATGGACTGAGGTATGGCGTATACTGCATTTCCACCTGACGCAGCCAGTCACTGACTTGATCGATAAACTGTTTTTCTTCTTCTCTAAAATGCTGATACACTGATTCCATTGTCATCTCATCCAAACTGTCTAACTAGATTAAATAGTATGCTGAAAACTGCATCAATTCCGTAACCCACAAATGTCAGAGAAAATAGTGCGGCTAGTCCTGCCAAACTGATCATTCCAATCGGCGGAACGAAGCGTCTGAAGAATCCGACATACGGTTCACAGATTCTGATCAGAAACTGCCCCAGGCTAGACTGATATCCACCTGGAAGCCATGACAGCAAAAAGTATACAACAAGTGCTATTCTATAGACCTGCAGCCCCTGCATGATTAGATTATATAGCACACTTAATATTTGAAGGCCCATTTATAAAGTAAAGCTCCGTTCTCATTAGTATTCACTGTTTTTTAATGCCTGTAGTTCTGCCCCATCGATTTCGAAAGAATGAGGGGTACAGATGAAAATTTCTTCGCCGAGTCTCTGAATATCTCCCTTGATCGCATAGGTGGTCCCCATAAGAAAATCGATCATTTTCTTGGCCTGATTCTTTTCCATTCTTCTGAAGTTCAGGATGACTGACTGATTGCCAAGAAGCAGGTCAGCAATGGACTGAACATCAGAATAGAGCCTTGGTTCCATCACTTTAATGCGAGGCTTTTTCAGAGCCTGCTGGTGGTTGATGGCCACAACATTCTGAGAGGCAGATTTTTTTAGCTCGTCGACCCCTCTATAAGTCGGGGCAGCTGCCTCAGTGGCTTTTTTCTTCTCTTTTTTCGGTGTCTGCTCTGACAGGTCTTCTTCCAGGTCGTTGTCAGTATCGTTTAAAGAAAAGTAATCATTCAGTTTATCTTTGATGCTCATTTTACTCTTCCTTTCCAGTGACTGTTATTTACGTCGACGTCTGAAGAACGGCGGAGTGTCCATTTCTTCATTTGTGCTGTCGGTTTCATCATCTCTGGAAAATAGATTTCCGGAAGCCGACTCTTTACGGTTTTTAGCTTTTTCGTCCAGGTCTGCATTGTGTCTGTCCCTGAGGTTAGGTTCTTTACGGATATCCCAGTTGCCGAAAGGATCCTTTTCATTTGATGCAGGTGTGGAAGGTTTTGACTGCTTCTTAGATGGAGCTGGCTTCTGCTTCTGGTTTTTCTCAGCATCTATACCTGTTGCAATAACCGTTACGATAACCTCATCGCCCAGATCTTCATTGATTGATGTACCGAAGATAATATTAACGTCGTTTGTAGCTGCTGCAGACACGATATCTGAAGCATCCTGTGCTTCAAATAGCGTCAGGTCAGATCCGCCCGTAATATTTAGAAGTACATTTTCAGCACCATCCAGAGAGACTTCAAGTAGTGGTGATGAGATTGCTTTTTTAGTTGCTTCAGCTGTTCGGTTTTCTCCTGTTGCTGTACCGATACCCATCAATGCTGATCCCTGATTTTCCATGACAGTTTTAACATCTGCAAAGTCCAAGTTGACATAACCGGGATTCGTGATCAGATCTGAAATACCCTGTACCCCTTGTCTTAAAACGTTGTCAGCCTCTCTGAAAGCTTCCATCATCGGGGTCTTCTTATCTACGATTTCAAGCAAACGGTTATTTGAGATCGTTACTAGTGTATCCACATGTTCACGCATTGATGCAATACCCTCGGCTGCGAATCGGCCTTTCTTCGGTCCTTCAAAAGTGAATGGTCGAGTAATGACACCGACTGTCAGTGCGCCTTGTTCTTTAGCAATACGTGCCACGATTCCCGCAGCACCAGTTCCAGTTCCGCCACCCATTCCTGCAGTGACGAAAACCATATCAGCTCCCTGTAGAGCATCGGCAATAGCTTCTTCACTTTCCTCAGCAGATTTTCTTCCTACTTCGGGGTTGGCTCCTGCTCCAAGTCCTCTAGTCAGCTTAGGTCCTAATTGAATTTTAGTTTCTGCACTCATCATATCCAGTGCCTGCAGGTCAGTATTTGCAACAATAAATTCCACGCCTTGTACATCGTCTTCGATCATACGGTTAACAGCGTTTCCTCCAGCTCCACCCACACCGATTACTTTAATGACTGCTCCGTTTGAGATTGCTGAATCAAATCCTAATTCCATTCTTTTTCCTCCTGTATAACCTTATCCAATTTAATCAAAAAAACTCGAAAAGATTGATTTTATTTTATCAATAAATGAATCGCTAGAAGCATTACTGTGGTTACTGCTGACTTTAGACTGCTTGCTGGAGACAGCTGGAAGTTTTTCAGCTGGCTGATCTTCCGTCTGTATATACTCATTGTTCAAGACAATGGTATTGAGAAGCTTGGTCAGCTCATCCATATGTGCTTTAGTGTAAACAAGTGCAATGGCATTTGAGAAAGAAGGGTAACGAACGCCCATGAAATCGGGTATGTACGTTTTGATATTCACTTCAAAAATGTCTTCCGCCAGTTCTTTCACTCCAGTTATGGCAGCTGTACCACCTGTTAGAATGATTCCACCCGGAAGATCAAATGCACCTATATTATCCAGTTCAAATTTAATTTTTTCAAAAATCTGAGCCAGTCTGGCCTCAATTATTTCAGCGATGTATGATTCCTTTACATCTACTGTCCCTTCTTGTCCAACAACATCTATTGAAAGGGTCTGGTCTCTTTCATCAGTCAGTTCACTATACGCATAGCCAACTTCTCTTTTAAGCTTCTCAGAATTCTTCAATGACGTATTCAGAACAACTGAGATATCTTTTGTGATGTTTTCTCCACCCTCCTGAACGATTGTGGCATATTTCACCTGTTCGTCATGAACAGCAGAAGCGGAAGTCTGCCCTCCCCCAAGATCAATCTGAATGGTGCCGAAACGTCGCTCATCTTCTGACATGATCAGTCCAGCCATCGCTTCAGGCTGAAAAATCAAATCGCTGATACTGTACCCTGCATTATTGACGCTTTTTTTAATGTTGTGCAGAACTGTTTTTGATGTCGCCAGAAGTGTGCCGTAAAGTTCAACTTGATCTCCAACCATTTTTCTAGGATCTTTTATCCCGTCGAACCCATCGACTAAAAACTCTTCTACCATAATCGAGAGAAGTGTCTTATCGGACGGTGTTTTCTTAGTCCTGACTTGCTCTATAATTTTTTTGAGTAATGATTCGTTAATTTCCTGTGAAGCATTTTCATTTGAAACGGTCACGTGAAAAGGATTGATTTCAATATTAGTGGCAGGTACCCCTACAATGAGTGAGCCGATCTGTATACCAGATTTTTCTTCTGCCTGTTTGACTGCTTTTGTTATAGACAGTGCTGTTTCGTCAATATCAATTATTAATCCTTTGTTGATTCCATTAGATTTTTCACTGCCAACTCCAATAACATTCATCTTGCCATTCAACACTTCAGAAACAATGACTTTTATTGAAGTGGTTCCAATATCTAAACTTGAATAAATTCCATCCTTCACTTTATTGAAACCTCCCATTCTTCAATAATCAAATTCAAACACGCTGTTTCGATTTTAACTATTGATACATATCATTCTACCATAAACTCACGTGTATATTGAAGCCTATTTATTGATTTATCAGTATATTTGAATTGCTTTTCTGTAACAGTACAGATGCTTCGATTTCCAAAATTAGTAATTAAAAAAGCCTCACCGCCAGGATGAGACTTCTTAGATATTTATAAGAGCAGACTACTCCCCGCCCTGATCCATATCCTCTTCATTTTCATAGGACTCGTATTCCTCTGAGTCATAAGGGATGAAATAAGCACCGGCTTCCAGATCGAAAACACCATTACCATCTACTGTTTCTCTCATCTGGAGATAATAGTTCATCCGTTCTGCAAAAGTCGGGATCGAGGCAAGCACCTCATTTCCATCGTTCATAAATGCCCGTACAAGCATCGGGTTGTGATCATCTTCCACGTGTACTATTTCAGATATCAATGACTGAACCTGGTCATCCACTTCTTCATAAGTCGAAAGCATGCGCTCGAGCGCTTCTCCTTGTGAAAAATTCAGCAGTATGGGCTGGCTGGATGTGATTCTAGGTAACGTTTCATCCAGAATGACACCATTCTCAAGTATTTTCTGGTAATGATCATCCGTCTGAAGAAACGCAACTGTTTCGTATTCGCTGATCGTTATCGCTACAGACTGCAGTCCAGTCACCTTCAGTTCAGCACCGGAAACCTGAGGAATTGCTTCTGTTATCCTTGTTTCGATATCTTCTCTTCCAAAATACGTACCTAGAACAGAATCCCCTATAGTGATCGAACTGTTATTGAATACTTCCTGATCATATACCTCACTGGTCCCTTCCACTGATACATCTTTCACATTGCTGTATGAACTGATTGTATAAAGTGAAACAAATATGGCCAGTGTAAAGACCAGCATCAAGCCAGACCATTTCCAGTAGAGTCTTCTTCTGCTTTCTGTATGACCTGAAGAAGCTGTTCCTGCCTGACTATTACCGGCAGTTTCCTCTAGTCCCTCTTTTTTTGACATAGTCACTTCTCCTAAAACTCTTAACCATTCAATAGTGTCATCAACAGATGAATAATCTTGTCAGATGCATCAGGCACTCCGAGCTGTTTAGCTTTAGCTGCCATATCATTTCTCATACCTTCATCCGACATAAGGCGATTCACTGTTTCAATAAATTTGCTGCTGTTCAGTTCATCTTCACGAATAAGCTCTGCTGCTCCTGCTTCCGACAGACTTCTGGCATTCTTCGTCTGATGATCTTCTGTCACATTAGGACTTGGAATCAGTACACTTGGGACACCAAGAGCTGTCAGTTCCGCCAGGGTAGTTGCTCCGCTTCTTGACACAACTAGTGAAACCGATGCGAAGACGCTGGGCAGGTCTTCAATGTAAGGGACTATACTGACTTTGGAGTGTTCCTCTTCAAGTCCACAGCTGCTTTTCCATTTTTCAGACAAGTCTTCATAGTGCTCTCTACCTGTCACAAACAGAACCTGATAATCAGCTTCGACGAACGCCTGACAATGATCGATCACTGTTTTATTAATCGCTGCTGCTCCTCTGCTTCCACCAAAAATAAGGACAGTTGGTTGTTTGGGATTCAGTTTAAATGTCTGCAAGCTATCGTTCGCCTGAATATCTGCGACTTCCTGAGCTCTTGGATTACCTGTAAATACAATCTTATTTTCATGTCCTTTAAACTGATTTTCTGCATCCTTGAAGCAGATTGCTATAGCAGATACATAACGGGCCAGAAACTTATTTGTGATCCCGGCAACGCTGTTCTGCTCATGGATCACTGTCGGTATTCCCTTTTTAGCTGCTGCATAGCAGACGGGAGCACTGACATACCCTCCGGTTCCAATGACTGCATCAGGGGAAAATTCGTCAATTATTTTTTTAGATTTTCTTATGGACTGTATAAAATATCCGATAGTTTTCAGATTATATTTTATTCCTTCAAAATTAAGCTTCCTCTTGAATCCTTCTACCTTTAATGCCTTGAACGGGATGGTATAATTCGGGACAATTGTACTTTCCAGTCCTCTCTCTGTGCCGACATACAAAAATTCGATGTCGTCATTCATCGCTTTCATCCGTTTGATCAGTGCAAGAGCCGGATAGATATGGCCTCCGGTACCGCCACCAGTTACTAATATTTTCATAAATTATGCACTCACTTGAGTGCTTACTCCCCTTTTTCATCATTGATTTTTATGTTTCTGATCGTATCAATATAATCCTGGCCCCTTGCTTCAAAGTTAGCATAAGCATCCCAGCTTGCACATGATGGGGACAGTAAGATGACATCGTGTTTTTCACTGATTTCAAATGCTTTGTATACTGCCTCGGACAATGTCTCGAAAGCAGCCTGTTCGCTTATACCAGCTTTTTTTCCTACTTCCAGCAATTTATTTTTTGTTTCTCCAAAAGTAAACAATGCTTTGACATGATTTCTAAAAGAAGGAATAAGATTTTCCAGATCATCTTCACGGTCCAGCCCGCCGGCAAGCAGGATGACTTTTTGCTGGAAGCCTTCCAGAGCATTGATCGTTGCTAGAGAATTCGTCGCTTTAGAATCGTTATAAAACCGTCTTTCACGAATATCATCTACAAACTGCATACGATGAGGCACACCATGGAAATGACTGAATACTTTCTCTATTGTCTGATTAGTGACATTATGCAATTTTGCAACAGCTATAGTTGCCAGTGCATTTTCCAGATTATGCTTACCAGGTAGGACGATGCTGGAACTGTCCATGATTTTCTCATTATTGAAGCAAATGACCCCACCATCAAGATAGACCCCTTTTTCTAATTGAGACTTGCGGGAAAAAGGAATCAGCTGGGCTTCACTAGCTGATAACACAAGATTTGTCAGTTCAAGCTGGTCATGATTATAGATAAGATAATCTTCAGCTTTCTGATTTTTGGTTATAGCCATCTTTGCTTCTACATATTCTTCCCTGGACCCATGATAATCCAGATGAGCAGAATGAATGTTGGTAATAACAGCGATATTCGGACGGAATGTCTTAGTTCCCATGAGCTGAAAACTTGATACTTCCATAACAAGCGTGTCCTCAGGATTGGAATGCAAGGCGACAGTAGTTGAAGGGGTTCCGATATTTCCAACAGAATAGATATGACCTTCACCTGGTTCAGCTACCAGTAAGGACTCGATCATCTTGGTGGTTGTAGTTTTTCCGTTTGTTCCTGTAATCGCTACTAAGGAAGATGGTGAAATAGTATAAGCTACTTCCACATCAGTAATAATCGGAATGTCTCTTTTCTCAGCTTCTTTCAGTAAAATATTGGAATAAGGGATCCCTGGATTTTTTACGAGCAGATCTATCGGCTGATCAAGTAAAGACAACGGATGCCCTCCTGATACCACCGTTATTCCTAATGATCTGAGTTCCTTGGCTTCATCACTGCTGTCGATATCTTTGTAATCATTGACAGTAACTTCCGCCCCAAGTTCTTTAAGAACTTTTGCCGCACTGTACCCGCTGACAGCCAGCCCTAAAATCAGCACCTTCTTATTTTTGTACTCCGTTTGATTGCTCATGGCTATTCTCCTTAAACTAAAATTCAGTCTCCGATCTTTCTTATAATCAGCTATGAAAAAAACTGGAAGTAGATAACTACTACCAGTTCCGGTTGTTTATATACTGATCAATGCCAGTAT
Source organism: Alkalibacterium sp. m-11 (assembly GCF_054658155.1). Lineage (NCBI taxonomy): Bacteria > Bacillati > Bacillota > Bacilli > Lactobacillales > Carnobacteriaceae > Alkalibacterium > Alkalibacterium sp. m-11. The sequence goes on along the minus strand of NZ_BAAGIR010000011.1, from coordinate 17,216 downwards.
ACTAGTGATCAGTGTGATAATAGAAGAAATGATAACTATTTTCCATTCGCCCCATCCGCTCATCTCAAAGTGATGATGAATCGGACTCATTTTAAAGATTCGTTTTCCTCTTAGCTTAAACGATCCAACTTGCAGCATTACACTTGCTGTTTCAATGACAAATACAAGTCCTATGAGCAGCAGCGTCCATTCCTGATCAAGAATGATGGATGCACCTGCAAGTCCTGCACCTAACGCGAGTGAGCCGACGTCTCCCATAAACACTTTTGCCGGTTTTTTATTAAAAATAAAGAATCCTATAAGCGCACCGACAACCGCTGCAGTAAAGACGGCTACTTCCCACTGTTCCTGCCAGACAGCAATTACAGTATATGCTCCGTATGCAATCATTCCTGTCGTTGCAAGCAGACCATCAATTCCATCTGTCAGATTAGTCGCATTCGAAAACCCGACCAGCCAGAACAAGACGAAGAAAATATACAGCCATCCAATCGATAGACTTACATTAAAAGGTAAACTGATCGTCTGGATAGAAATCAGACTGCTGACCCCGAAATAGAAAAGAACTGCACCTGCAATTTGAGCGATAAGCTTCTGGAGACTGGTAAGTCCAAGATTTCTTTTCATGACGACTTTAATATAATCATCTATAAAGCCGATCAATGCAAATACGATAAAGATGAATACAAGTAAGGCTGTCAGCCAGAACTGCCCCCCCACCAAGAATGAAAAAATTAACGAGGAAAGAACCACAGAGATAAGAATCGAGAGACCTCCCATTGTCGGTGTGCCCGACTTTGATTCATGCCAGGAAGGGCCTTCTTCTCTGGTTGTCTGACCCAGCTGCTTTTTTTTGAAATAACTAATTACAGTCGGCATCAGGGAAGCAGCTATCAATCCACTGACTACCAACGTCATTACCAAATACACACTATCCACTTTTCTTGTCCACTCCTATGTCATTCTTGATTCGAAGCTAATTGTACCACTATTTCAGTTCCAGTTTCAATAAATGACCCGGCAGACATGTTCTGTGACGTCACAAAACCTTCACCTTCTACCGTGAGTGCTATCCCGGTGAGTTCTGCCAGTCTGTACAAATCATTTCTTGACCAGCCGGTAAGGTCCGGTAAGGTCATTGCACCATTTGTCAGAAGCAAAACTCGTTGAGTTTCATCTACCTGCATCTCCTGTCTTGGAAACTGCTGAACAACTCGTTCTCCAGAGCCGATCAGGCTGTACGCATCACCATTTTCCTCCAGATACGCTATGGCATCCTGAGCTGGTTTTTCAACAAAGTCAGGCATGTCATTTGCATAACTATTTTCACTTTGCATATCGTCACCGGCAGAATAGTATTTAAGTGCCCTCTTCATCACCGGGTTGAATATTTTCTGGACAGCTTGACTGCCGTGAGAGATCGTATTCAGTTCAGGCTGCTGCACAGTCACATACAGAATCAATTCCGGATCATCAGCTGGCGCCATTCCGACTACTGAAAATACATTATTATTTGGCCCGCTCAGATATCCGCCAGTTTCCGGATCTGCAATCTGAGCAGTTCCAGTCTTAGCTGCTATTTCAAAACCATCGATCTGGTACCCTCTAGCAGTTCCATGCTCGCTGTAAACTGTTTCTTTAAGGTACTCCAATGTCTGAGCAGCTGTTTCAGGAGAAATGACCGGCTGTTTTTCTGAGCCCTCTGTCTGTTCTGATACAATGTGAGGTTCTACCATTATCCCACCGTTAGTAAGAGCAGAAAAGGCTCTCAGCATCTGAACAGGAGTCACTGCAATCCCCTGACCGAAAGCAGTATTAATTTTCTGTAATGGCCACTCGTATGGATTACTTCCGTTCGACTCATTAGGCAAGTTTATACCTGTTCCAGTACCGAAGCCGAAGGCATCCAGATAGCTCTTCCATTTATCATGCCCCATCTCTTCAACCTGATGAACGAATGATACGTTGCTGGAACGAGCCAGTCCTTCCAGATGGGTAATTGTTCCCCATCCTTCGCGTCTGACATCACGGATCGTTCCTCCGCCGGCCTGAATCTGTCCCGAGCGGAAGTATTCATATGGTCTGAAGGTACCTTCCTGAATAGAAGCAGCCAGAGTCATTGCTTTTAAAGTTGATCCGGGCTCAAATGTATATTCAACCAAAAGATTCTGCCAGGACTGATCGATTCCTTCTTTTGTAGTGGCATTAAAAGTTGGACGCTGAGATGTAGCCAGTATTTCTCCAGTTTTAGCATTCATCAGATTAGCCGTGATGTATTCCGGTTTGTGTTCCTGATCTACTTCTTCAACAATCCTTTCAAGAAAATTCTGCATACGCCGGTCTATTGTAAGTGTAAGATCTTTGCCGTTTATCGGATCCACTTCTTCGATTTCCTGATCTGGAATTACATAACCAAAGCGATCAGCCTGAAATTTTATCCATCCATTTTCACCACTTAAATGGTCATCATACTGTTTTTCCAGGCCCATGACTCCATGAAGCTGATCATCACTTTCATCTGTCACTTGAGCCAGTCCGATTGTATTTGAAGCAAATGTGCCATTGGGATAAAGCCGGCTTCTGCTTTCATCAAATGTTATACCGGTCAGTTCATTTTCCGACAGATCGTCTCTAATCGCACTCATAGTTTCGAAAGTCAGATTGCTTCCAGCATTTCCGAACTCTACCTGCATACTGTCTTGAGTCAGTCGGGCATAAATGTCATCCTCATTCAGTGACAGATGAGTAGCAATAATTTCTGCAACAGCTCGAGGTTCTTCAATATGCTGGGGTCTGCTAGGTGATGACCATTCATCAGTAAGAATAGCTACCATCTTGTAGGTCGTTGCATCTGTTGCGATCGGATTACCGTTTCTGTCGAATATTGTCCCGCGGCGGGCCTGAAGCACATTATTTCGAGTATATAATTTTTCTACATTAAGATGAAGATCTTCCCCGTTTACTTCTCCTCTGACCATGATCCAGGTAAATCTCAGAAAAAGCGAAGCAAAGAGAACAAAACAGATTACATACATAAATATTGCGATCGTTTTTCTATTGTGGAAAGGGTTGGTCTCTTTAACCTTTTTTTTCAACTGTTTCATCTGAATACATTCCTGATCTGTTCTACGTTCATTTCCAGTCCATTTTCTATGGCGATGGAATAAACTCTGTCATATCTGGACAATTCCTGCACTTTCTGTTCAAAGTTTTCGTTTTCAATCTGAGTAACGACTGCCTGAGACTCGATATCCTGAATCGAACGATTGATCGTAGATACCTGTATAGATAATGCAATATGTACAACTGCCAAACCGAATAGTATGACACCAAAAAAGCTGATGACTGCAGATTCAAGCCGCGTCAGTCCTTTCGTCTTCGGACTGGCTTCTCTTACCTTCTCCGGTTCCTGATTGATGCCAGGCTGATGCAGGGGCTGTTGGTTCATTTCATACTGTCTTGCTAAGTTATCATTCATCATGTGATCAATACTCCTTTCTTCAATATACCGTTTTATCTGTTCAGCTGTTTCTCTGTTTTTCTGCGATTCTTAGTTTTGCACTTCGAGACCGGTTATTCTCAGCCAGTTCCTCATCTCCAGGAATAATCGGCTTCCTGTTGATCAGCTTAAGTACCGGCTGCTCGTGATCAGGAATGACCGGAAGTCCTCTAGGTAGGTCCGGTAGCTTGGAGTAACTCTTGAACATCTGCTTGACAATGCGATCTTCCAGCGAATGGAATGTGATGACGCTGATCCGTCCGTTAATATATAATAGATCGATTGCTGCTTCGAGCGAGTCTTCAAGTGCGCCCAGTTCATCATTGACAGCTATCCTGAGGGCCTGAAAGATTCGTTTGGCAGGATGCCCGCCTTTTCTTCTTGCCGGCGCCGGAATCGCTTCTTTAATCAGCTCAACCAGCTCCTGGGTTGTATTGATGGGTCTGTCTTTTCTTGTAGATTCAATCAGTCTTGCGATCTGTTTAGAGAATTTTTCTTCCCCGTATCTAAAAAATATTCTGACTAAGTCGTTGTACTCCCAATTATTGACAATATCATGAGCACTTAAGTCCTGTGACTGATCCATTCGCATATCAAGGCGTGCATCTTTGTGATAACTGAATCCCCGTTCAGTGATGTCCAGTTGAGGTGACGAAACACCCAGGTCATACATGATACCGTCAACTTTCTGGACCCCAAGTCCATTCAATGCTGATGCAATATTTCTGAAGTTAGTGTGGACAAACGTGATTTTTCCCTTATCCACTTCTTCTTTTAACAATTCTGCTGCATTATTAATTGCCATAATATCCTGATCAAAGGAGTATAAATGCCCTCTCTCATCAAGTTTCTGAAGTATAAGCGACGAGTGTCCGGCTCCGCCTAGTGTACAGTCAACGTAGACGCCGTCTGGACGTATATTCAGACCCTCGACGGTTTCATTAAGTAAAACTGTTTCATGTTCAAATAGTGTCATGTATATCCTCCGTTACTAAAAGCCAAAGTCGATCATTTCTTCCGCTATTTCTTCAAAAGACTGGTCAACATCTTGAGAAAATGCTTCCCACTTCTCTTCACTCCAGATTTCAATCCTTTCTGATACACCAATGATATAGCAGGTCTTTTCCAGTACTGCATGATTGATCAGCGGACTCGGAAGGTTGATACGTCCTTGCTTATCCAGTGAACATTCAGTTGCAGCTGAATAAAGAAACCGTGTGAAGGTTCTTGATTCTTTCTTTGCCAGGGGAAGTTGCTTTAATTTATTTTCCAGCAAGGTCCATTCCTGCATGGGATAGCCAAAAAGGCAGCCATCCAGGCCACGGGTCACAATGAAACGCTCCCCCAGATCCTCACGGAACTTGGATGGGATGATCAGCCGACCTTTTGCATCAATATTATGCTTATATTCGCCTAATAACATTTCACTGCCCCCTCTCCCCACTTATAAGGCTAAGTCTACCACAATGCCCCACTTTCTACCACATCATTATACAAATAAAACACAATTGTAAAATAAAACTGGCAAAAAAAAAGCATCCGGAAAATATGACTGCCGTCATACTCTCGGATGCTTTGAGCTATTCTCTAAGTTGATACTTAAATAATGGCCAGATAAGTAATGAAGATGCCTATTGCAAGATACCCAGTAAGAAGAATCAGGAACACATATCTCCACCAGATCCTGAAGAAAAAGTAAATGTTCAGTTCTTCTTTAACGAACGTTCTGAATGTGGCGATGATAATCCCCGTTAGAGACAGAACAATAATAATGTACGGAATGAAATTGATTTCAAAGTAAAGCTTCCCTAAAAAAAATAATAAAATCAGCATGTAAGGGATTAGCAGGTCCACTACTTTTACGGGAATATTTACCAACCTGAACTGGCGGTTTATCTTTTTTGAAAACAGCAGGATAATAATTGGCAAAATATAAAATATAATTATAATCAAATCGACTGAACCATCAATGATGTCCACTTCCTATCCATTCATACGATTAACTATCAGAAAAAGCGTTCATGAGTTAACCCATAAACGCTTTTTCCTAAACTCTATATTGAGTCGATCGTGTATGCCACGATTAACTTTCTTTGCTTACTACCTCTTTACCTGCGTAAAATCCGCAAGATGGGCATACATGGTGGTTACGCTTCACTTCACCACAGTTTGGACAATCACTCATGTTTGGAAGGTCCAATTTGATATGAGTACGTCTTTTTGCTTTTCTGCTAGTAGATGTTCTTCTTTTAGGTACTGCCATTTTCCAACACACCTCCTTAAAAGGATTCGATTCCTGATTCAAATACTACTCATTGTCCTCTTTGAACAGATCTTTCAATGCGGCAAATCGGGGATCACCCTCACCATCATCAGCCAATCCTGGATGATCGTTATGGTCTTCCTCATCAATAACATGCCAGTCTTTTCCACTGGGCATCATGCCAGATTGACGCTCGTCCACAGTAAAAACCTGAGTAGGTTTATTAGTTAAAATAGTATCTTCGATCGGTTTCTGCAAATCAAGAATGTCTTCAGATAATTCCTCGACCAGTTCATCCTCTGTAAATGATTCCAGTGATACAGATGATAGTGCCGGCAGATAAATTTCAGAAAATGGGATAGTCAACTGAACCTTGACGGGTTCCAGTGAACGTGACGAAGGCATTGTGAGAACCGTATCGAGTACGAGATCCACATAATAAACTTCATTTTTTTCATTTTCCAGTGTCCCTCTAATCTGTATTGGCTCAGCATAAAGGATTTCATTATCTCTATTTTTCAGTGATTCTGAGAAATCGACTATCCCATCCAGTTTTAATGGCTGGTCCTGATATCTTTTTAATTCGTTTAATGCCCATTTAGTTTTCAATGACTTCACCTCAGTGTTTGTCGGTTAGTTCTGCTAGGATAAAAAGCAGTCAATGCTGAGAACCTAGAGGGTAGACCTTGTACTTGGACAACAAAAACAATTATACTATTTTAGTCCATTATTGTCAATAAAATTAAAAGGTTTCGTATAAAAATCTTGGTGAAGTATCTGCTCTTTATCAGCCAGACGATAAATATGTCCCGCCTTGATATCCTGCTCAAAATTGGGCGCTGTACTTTTATTGAGATTGGAAACCAATTTGATCGACCATTCTTTTTTGTGCCTGCCTATATAACCTCGACCTGCTTCCGTAAATCCAAGAAGACGGACAGCTTCAATTCTCTTTTCTGCCATGTCCATGGCCTGTTTAGTATTGTTCAATAATATATGACAGCAGATACGCTGCAGGGACACCCAGGTCAACTGCCTAGTCTTAACAGATTCGATAAACTCCTTCATTGATACTGCATCGCTGATTTTCTCTTTCAAGCGGTACTCCAGTCCCTTCTCCATCAGATAGATCTGACTAAGGTCTTCAGTGCTTATCGCTGATAATCTGTAGTCAAGCAGACGAAACAGATTTTCCCATGATATAAGTGGGTGATTTTTCAGCACATCATACATTTCGGCCGGTACAAATGTTTCGACAGCCGTAAAGGCTTCTCGCTTCTCAAGCAGAGTTCTTCTAATAGCTGTTGCACTGGCTATACTGAATGAACTGTCAAGTTCATCATCATGATAGTGGCTGTTTTTTCTGGGAACAGTTTGGATGGACATGTCGTATCCATTCCTTCTTATTTCTTTAGCATACGCAAAACCAAGCATGTTGTTTGGTTGAGTGAGATCAAGTGGAAACTGACTGAAATAAGTGTTGATCACATCACTGAAATTCTGGGCATATGTCTGTTTCTGCTGATGCGCCTGTCTGAACAAGTCGTCCAGTTCAGCCTCATTTTCTAGATACAGGTACGCAGCTTCTCCGAAAGCCTGACTATTCCCACTCTCACTTCCAAAACTGATCAGATCACAACCCAGACCGTTAAGGACGGATACAGCCCCTTCAGCAAAAAAATTAGCCGGCTGAACACTAAAGTCAGTCGGCAGTTCCACAACGATATCTGCTCCATTCATCAGTGCAGCTCGGGCTCTTGACCATTTGTCAACGATTGCCGGTTCCCCTCTCTGAAGGAAATTACCACTCATTACAACAATAATAATATCAGCTTTTAATTTTTTTCTAGTCTCTTCAAGATGATACTGGTGTCCATTATGAAACGGATTATATTCAGCAACGATCCCACACACTCTCATCCTGTCACCTTACTTTCTGACTTCGAAAAACCATCGTTCACTATCTGATTCGACCGTATCAGTAAAATCAGCTGTCACGTCGACTGTTCTAAATCCTGCTTTCTTCAGCAGCTGTATATATACTTCAACAGGATAGGTACGTTCTGAATGGACTTCTTCAAATCGCTCATATCGGCCTTCATCTGTTTCTACAAAAAATGTCAAATGATGATCGACTGACCCTTCATGCTCCCCTTCGTAACTGTCCCATAAAAAGACGATATCATCAACTTCTGCATGGAAGGAAAATTCCTGAAAGAGCTCCATTTTATGAAGAGAATGTACATCGAATAGAAAGACCCCTTCATCAGAAAGCACCGAGTAGACTTCTTTAAAAACCTTAGCGAGAGATGCTTCATCTTCCATATAACACAGTGCATCACTGTAGCAGATGACACTATCATAATGAGGGAGCTCTGAGAGTTCTTTCATGTCCCTTTGAAGAAGAGGGAAAAAGACTTTGCTTTCAGTCTGCCTGTCGTAAGCCAGGCTTAGCATCTCTTCAGACAGATCAAGACCTGTCAGGTCATAACCCGACTCTTTGAGCATAATACCCAGGATTCCTGTTCCACAGCCCAGCTCAAGCATTGTCCGATTCTCTGATACATGTTTTTTAGTATACTCCAGCCACTTGCCATACAGACTATCGTCCATGAGCTGATCGTATACTTTAGCAAACCAGTTGTAGCTCATTAGCTCAGCCAGCCGCTGACGTCGACCTGCTCAGCATCAGACCAAAGTCTTTCCAGTTTGTAGAACTCTCGTTCTTCCTCATTGAATAAATGAATGATAACATCTCCGAGATCGATCAGGATCCATTTACCCTGGTTCTTACCTTCCACTCTCTTAACTGGCTGCTGATTCTTCTCAGCTGCCTCCAGTATACTCTGGGCAATTGCATCAAGCTGACGGTTATTGTTGGCGTGCATAATTACAAAATAGTCTGCTAGAAGTGATACCTCTTTCATATCCAATGCCAGTATTTCCTGAGCCATTTTATCATCAGCTGCTTTAACTACATATTCTAAAAGTTCAATAGACGAACGGGTCATCTTGCTCCTCCTTGTTTTTAACGCCCCAGACATTGTATGTCTCGATTGCCTTGGGATATATTTTTGCCTTACGTTTTATCAGATTTTTTAATGTGTGTCTGGAAATGTAAGCTATAGTCGATTCAAGATCGGTCTTTGCAAGCTGACGAGCATCCTCCACACCATTGAACGACCGGTTAGGTTCGATGAAATCTGCAATGTAAATGATCTGCGCCACGATATCCATTCGGGGCGAACCGATGGTATGGTATTTTATTGCATCCTGTATCTCTTCATCATCTAAGTGATACTCGTTTTTCATCAGAACTGCTCCCACAGGCCCATGCCAGATGTTGCTTCCGAACTGAAGCATTTCCAGGTCCAGGTTTTCACTAATGATCAGATCACGCATCTCTTCATCCGGTTTTTCTTTTGCATAGTCATGAGCCAGTGCAGCTATACTGACTTTCTCCTTGTCAGCATTATAAGCCTCAGCTAGTTTCAAAGCTGTTTTTTCAACTCTCAAAACGTGCTTGAACCGTCTTTTACTCAGCGTCTTTTCCATAAGCTCAACAAGTTCAGGCCTAGACAGATCGCAATAGTTTTGAGAATATATCGGTTTGTTATTTTTCATTCTTATATAGTCCTTCACTTTCGATGTACTTCTCGGTTTCAGCCGTGACTAGATACCTGATCGAACAGCCGTCTCTTACCTTCTGGCGGATCATACTCGAGCTGATATCCACATCAGGCACGTCTACCATAATCACTGGATAAGGGGTACCGGTCTTATAATTGGGCCGGTTGACAGCTACAAACTGAACGAGCTGAATAAGTTCATCTACTTTATACCAGTTCGGCAGATCCTCGACCATATCCGCTCCTATGATAAAGTAGAATTCTGTATCAGGATGCTTCTCCTTAAGTATTCTTATCGTATCGTATGTGTAACTTTTGCCTTTCCTCTCTATTTCACTTAGATCGATCTTAAACTGCTCATTATCTGAAAGTGATTGTTCAAGCATATTAACTCTGTGCACATGATCGATTGTCTGCTTCGACTGCTTGTGAGGCGGCTCATACGATGGTATAAACAGAATAGTATCCAGGTCAAGCTGATCTCTTACATGCTCTGCTATGATAAGATGACCTAGATGAGGTGGGTTGAAACTTCCTCCAAGGATGCCGATTTTTTTATCAGGAATCGACTGTAAAAGTTCAGTGAGCACTTCGGGTTCAATGGTACTGGAAACGTTTTGACTCACTTGCTTACACCTGCCTTTAATTTTATCTTGGTAGTCTGGAAGAGTAGTGCTGATATTTTTCTTCTTCCGCCTGTTTATATAGCACCAGAACTTTTCCTATCGTCTGAACGACGGTTATATCCGACTCTTCTTCGATAAGCTCTTTTGCCTCTTTGGTGGTCCAGTCAGTATTCTGCAGCAGCTGGACTTTCATCAGTTCTTTATTTTCAAGAGAGTCTTCAAATTCTCTTATCATTTCAACAGTCAGCCCGTTTTTTCCAATCTGGAAAAGGGGTGACATATCGTGCGCTTCTGCTCTTAAGAAACGCTTCTGCTTGCCTGTTAATTTCATCATTGTCCTTCTTTCTAAATTAATTGCTTTCTGATCAGTACATCTACACCCTGAGGGGCCCATGCGGCAATTTTAGTATCTGCTTGATCGATTGAAATCCATCCTAACCCGGAGAATACGATATCAGAGGGACCCGAGGTCACAAACTCATATCGCTTCATACTGGCAATTTCACTGTCCTCAGAAGGTGGAGTAAGCAGTTCCCCTTTCTGACTGGAGTAGAGGTCATCAGCCTTCTCGGTTTTCGTTCTGTGTATATACAAGTCATTAGCAAAATAGCTGACGAATGACTGCTTATCATTTCCGGAGATGTAATCAAAGCGTGCCAGACCGGCAATGAAAAGTGTCTGCTCTTCATTCAGCTGATAACTTTTCGGCTTGATTTCTTTTCTCGGGGTGATTTCCTTGATGTCTTTCGCTGATAGATAATAAGACAGCTGACCTGGCTGAATGACTCCAGGGGTATCGACCAGCATCCGTTCGTCATCGAGAGGAATTTCAATTTTACCGAGTGTAGTACCAGGGAAATATGAGGTCGTTACGACATCGGATTCATCTGTTGCCAGATTGATGATCTGATTTACTAAAGTGGACTTACCGACATTGGTCGTTCCTACAATATAGACGTCTTCCCCTTTTCTTGCTTTTTCGATTTGTTCCATAAGGTCCATTACATGATCTTTGCTGAGTGCGCTGATCAGATGGACGCTATCCGGTCTGATTCCGACCAGGTGGGCCTGTTCAGTTATCCACTGTCTCATTTTAGACTGCTTTAAAGACTTCGGCAGGAGATCGACTTTATTCCCTACGATCATCAGAGGGTTTTGTCCTGCAAATCTCTGTATGCCTGATATAATGCTTCCATTAAAGTCAAAAATGTCCACCAGGTTGACGATGAGCGCATCTTTCTGACTTAATTCATGAAGCATATTAAGGAAATCATCGTCTGTCAGTTCTACATCCTGAACCTCGTTGTAATGTCTCAGTCGAAAACATCGCTTACAATAGACTGCTTCATCTTCGGCTGCTTTTTCGAGTGTCTTAGTCGGTGCATAACCGGATTTCGATTCGTCTTTATCCTGAAGCACTGCACCGCAGCCAATACAATATAGCGTGTCAGTTTGTTCTGTTTCTGTCATGTAAACTTCCTCTCCATTTCATATCCGGGTCTTTCTCAATCAGATAATTCATGATTTTCAATTCAACGAACCGGTTCAGTCGGGTATTCCAGGCATCGGAGTCCAGAATAGGTTTAACGAGAACACTTCTGATTCCTGCATGATTGGCTCCTTTTATATCCGTAATGATTTGATCTCCTACCATCATTACTTCGCTTTTATCAAGGTCAAATTCCTCAAGAGCTTTTTTGAACCCTCGCTGAAAAGGTTTCAAGGCATTCGGAACGAATTCAAGATCAAGAATACAAGCTACTTTTCCTACTCTTTTTCGTGTGTTATTTGAAAGGATGATAACTTCGATATCATTTTCCTTCATCAGTTTGATCCATTCAATCGTCTCTTCGGTTGCCTCGGGATTGTTCCAGGCAATGAGCGTATTGTCCAGATCGGTCAGAACTGCCTTGATCCCAGCATTTTTCAGCTGTTCAGGAGTGATCTGATATATCGACTCGACCATCCACGTTGGTTTAAAACTTTTAAGCATCCACTTCCTCCTATTCTGAACTGTATTTTTTTACATAGGGGTTCTATCTAAAAAAAAGGAAGCACACAAAGCACTTCCTTTTGTGCACTTCTTAATCTTCTGTAGATGTTGCAGGTTGAACAAGTTCAAGTATTTCGACAGCAACATAGTCAATATTGTCAAACTCATAGGTCTGCTGGCTTGTACGGTCTTCAAGCTCGAACATGTTGGATTTGCTGTCATATCTAACGATACACTGCTCCTTGCCGTCTCTTTCGAAACGTCTTACCTGCACCTCGTCAGACTGATCTTCACGCATCGCATCCAAGCGACGGATAATTGGTATCAGTTGGGATGGTTTCATAGACTTTCCCCTTCCTACTTCTATTCTTCTTCACTCATCTATTTTACCAGAATTTGTTGTAAATTACAGTAATTGTCTCAGGTTTTACTAAATTCTCCGAAGTCCTCCCTCAACTATTTAAAAATCTCTCTTCAATTCTGTTTATTAAAACTGTATGATAAACTAATAAGTAAAAAAAAGGATGATAATTATGACCAATTCACTTTTCAATCAGGAAGTATTAAAAGCTGAAATATCACAGATCAGACAGTTCGATGAACAAGTCTCTGAATTCGGCGAACTGATTCGACTGACCCTGGGGCAACCTGACTTCCCTACCCCTTCACATGTAAAGGAAGCAGCGAAGCGGGCAATCGATGAAGATTTCTCTTTTTACACGCAAACTGCTGGATACCATCTCCTGCGCGAAGCCGCAGCAGCTTTTGTTAATGAAAAGTATCGTCTGGATTATAACCCAGACTCAGAGATCATCGCAACAGTTGGTGCAACAGAGGCACTCGCTGCCAGCCTTCTGACTCTCCTTAACCCAGGGGACAAGGTAATTATTCCATCTCCGTTTTTCACTCTTTATGAATCTCTGGTCAGATACGCTAAAGCGGAACCTATATTCATCGACACATCTGACACCGGATTTATTATCGATCCTGATATATTAGAAAAAACCATGGAAGAACATAGAGATTCACTGAAAGCTGTTATTTTCAACTACCCCAATAACCCTACCGGGACCACTTGGGATAAAGAGACAGTAATGAAGCTCGCCGACTTATTCAGTCGCTTCCCTGAAGTCATTGCCATCAGTGATGAAATTTATAGTGAAATCGTCTATAATGCGCCCTTTGTTTCATTGGGAGAACATTTGCGTCAGCAGACGATCGTAATCAACGGCCTGTCAAAATCTCACGCTATGACAGGGTGGAGACTGGGACTTATTTTTGCACCTGAGTACCTGGCTGAACAGATAGTAAAAACCCATCAGTCTTTGGTTACCAGTGCATCAAGCATCACTCAGTTTGCCGGCATAGAAGCCCTTACCGTAGGGAAAGATGATGCGCTGCCTATGAGAGATCAGTACCTTAAACGCCGCGATGTTGTTGTAGAAAAACTGTCTGCTCTCGGTTTTGAAATTGCTGAACCTACTGGAGCCTTTTATGTATTTGCTAAAGTTCCGGAAAGACTTAAACAGAACAGTTATGACTTCTGCTACGATCTGGCGAAGGAAACTAAAGTAGCGATTATTCCAGGAAGTGCATTCGGGGATGCAGGAGAAGGGTATGTCAGACTAAGTTATGCAGCTAGTCTTGACAATATCCAAACAGCTATGGACCGTATTGCAGAGTATATGGAAAATAAATAAGCTGGACTACTGGAACACGTCCTGTTTCGAAAAACCTGCAGATTTTCAACAGCACTAGCAAGCCATACGCTTGCTACACATGACACTACACAAAAGAGGAGTCACCCTGAAGTTATAATCAAGGCGACTCCTCTTTTTGCACTTATCAAACGATGAAGCCAATCTATCTCAGTCTAGCCCCACCAGAGCCTGATCAGCGCCTGGGTACCATCATCTTCATGTCCTTTTTCTGCAAGCTGATCGTATAAAGCTTTTGCTCTAGCTGTGGCTGGTAACTTAAGCTTCATTTTATCAGCTTCCTGAAGTGCAATATTGAGGTCTTTGATAAAATGCTTGACGAAAAAGCCTGGGGTATAGTCTTCCTTAATAATTCTTGGCGCATAGTTCTCAAGTGACCAGTTGGCTGCCGCGCCCCCACTAAGAGTTTTAACTACCTTATCCAAATCAAGTTCGGCTTTTTCTGCATAGACCAGCATTTCAGCCATCCCAGTCATCGTGCCTGCAACCATAATCTGATTAGCCATTTTGGTATGCTGACCGCTACCCGCCGGTCCATGATGTTCAAGTGATTTCGAAAAGAGTTCAAGAACTGGCCTGCAAGACTCAAACACTTCTGACTCCCCACCAATCATGATGGTCAGCGTGCCATTCCTTGCGCCCAGGTCTCCGCCGGACACCGGAGCATCCAGCGCCTGCCCACCAGCCTTCACAGCAGTGCTGTATATTTTTTCTGCTAAAGAAGGCGTACTGGTTGTCAAATCGACTGCCATTCTGTTGCTGAAATCCGTCTGAAAGATTCCATCATTCCCATAATAGACCTCTTCTACATCACGAGGGTACCCTACCATAGTAAAAATCAGCTCTGACTCACGCGCCACCTCGGCTGGTGTATCCTTCCAGCTTGCTCCAAGTCTGATTAGATCCTCAGTTTTTGATTTTGTACGATTGTAGACGGCGACCTCATACCCTGCATTAAGTAAATGTTTCACGATCGACTGTCCCATGACTCCTGTACCGATAAACCCTATCTTTTTCATCAAGTAGCCTCCTTTTTATGTATAGCAAAACAGACTGGGTCAGGTTAAGACCCAGTCTGTTTATCGATTATGATACGTATTGATCGACCAATGCCATCACTTCTTCAGAAGTGGTGCATTCTGTCAGAGCTTTATCAGCTAGTTCTTTCATTTCAGCTGTATCAAGCTTTCTCAATAGGCTTCTAGTTTTCAGAATACTCGTCGCACTCATTGAAAACTCATCCAGTCCTAGTCCCACAAGTAGTGGTACAGCGATCTGATCTCCTGCCATTTCTCCACACATTCCGGCCCATTTGCCTTCACTGTGCGCAGCATCGATTACACCTTTGATTAGGCGAAGGATCGATGGATTATATGGCTGGTATAAATAAGAGACGCGTTCATTCATGCGGTCTGCTGCCATAGTGTATTGGATCAGGTCGTTCGTTCCGATACTGAAAAAGTCTACTTCTTTAGCAAACTGATCAGCCAGCACTGCTGCTGCCGGAATTTCGATCATGATTCCCACTTCAATCGAATCAGATACCTCAGTACCTTCTTCAATCAATTTAGCTTTTTCTTCTTCCAAAATGGCTTTCGCAGCTCTAAACTCAGGTAAAGTCGCAATCATAGGGAACATGATGCGAAGTGTGCCGTGAACTGAAGCTCTTAATAAGGCTCTCAATTGCGTACGGAACACACTATCCTGGTCCAGGCTGACACGAATCGCGCGGTAACCTAGGAACGGGTTCATTTCTACAGGCAATTCAAGATACGGCAATTCTTTATCTCCGCCGATATCCATTGTTCTGACAACTACCGGTTTGTCTCCCATGCCTTCGAGAACTTTTTTGTAGGCATCAAACTGCTCATCTTCAGATGGTAGTTCAGCAGAATCCATATAAAGGAATTCGGTACGATAAAGTCCAATCGCTTCCCCACCATTATTGATTACCCCTTCAAGATCTTTAGGTGTCCCGATATTGGCAGCCAACTCTACGTGCTTTCCATCTTTGGTCAGGCTAGGCTCGTCTTTAAGACGATCCCATTCTGCTTTCAGCTGAGCAAACTCTTCAGCTTTTTTATTGAAAGAAGATATAATTTCCTCGGAAGGGTTGATGATTACTTCTCCTTCCATTCCGTCAACAATTAAATAATCCTCTTCTTTAACGAGTTCTGTAATGTTCTTTGTTCCCACAATGGCAGGAATCTCAAGAGAACGGGCCATGATTGCTGAGTGAGAAGTTCTACCTCCGATATCAGTTACAAAGGCTTTTACATACTTCTTATTTAACTGGGCAGTATCACTAGGTGTAAGATCTTCAGCAATGATTATGACTTCTTCATCTATAGTAGCTGGAGAAGGCAGAGTCACGTTCAGCAAACGAGCTAGTACTCGTTTTCTAACATCTTTGATATCAGCTGCACGTTCCTGCATATAAGCATTGTCTTCCATGCCTTCGAACATAGCGATGAATGTATCCGTCACTTGTTTGAAAGCAAAATCTGCATTGACTTTGTCGTTATCGATTACAGCATGTGTCTGATCAATCAGATCAGGATCAGACAATACCATGACATGAGCATCAAAGACTTGTGCTTCTTCTTCACCTAAAGATTCAGCGGCTATGCTGCGGATCTTGCCCAGCTGCTCTTTAGACTCATCGATTGCTTTAGTCAGACGGTCTTTTTCGGCACCCGTGTCAGTAACACTTGTTTTTTCAACAGTTAAATCAGGCTCGATAAGTAAGTAGGCTTTAGCTTGAGCAATTCCATCGCTCGCTGCAATTCCAGATACTTGTGAGGTCATTATTCAGCCATTCCCTCATTCTTGATTGTCTGATCGATTCCTTCGATCGCTTCTTTTTCGTCTGCACCTTCAGCAGTAATAGAAACGTCAGCACCTTTACCAACACCTAGAGACATAACGCCCATGATTGATTTCAGATTAACAGATTTTCCTTTATATTCTAAAGTGATATCTGAGTTGTATTTGCTCGCTGTCTGAACCAGTAAAGTTGCTGGTCTAGCGTGAATCCCTGTTTCTGCAGTTACGTTGTATTCTCTTTTTTCCATTATGAATTCTCCTTTAATAGTAGATAGTATGGTAGAAATGAGCATTATGAGAGCGCTTCATGAACATTCGATCGCTGCACCAACATGTTCCAAGCTTATCATACTACCCTTTCTTCCATTACAGATTACCATTTTTTTCCTATACCTACAACTATTTTTTACTAAATCTCATTTATCACTTGAAAGTCAGTAATGGTCAGAGTATAATTAATTATAGAAAGGTCAGTAATGGTCAAAAAGATAGTGCTTCTAGTAAGCCTATCAACTGACTTTTATCCAATATATTACTCAAGTTTCGCACCCTGATCAAACCTTGGAAAGCCTATCGGCTTAAGGTTAATCAACTAAATCAAACAGTGATGTGTGACGGATTGGACTCACTTCCAGCTAAAATTTCTTTAAATGAAGTCGGTA
>NZ_BAAGIR010000010.1:0-39877 GCF_054658155.1 Alkalibacterium sp. m-11 | reverse complement strand
AAGTCCAATGGGACAACTGAAGAAAATGTTTGGGTAATGAAACACACAGAATGAGCCATTTTAATATTAAAATTGAAGAGTTACCATCTCTAGAAAAAAAGTTTCCGCCAAAGTCTTGACACATACACCCGGTTCAAATTTAAGTTAAACCTAGTTTGTTTGTGTTACACTATTAATCTAAGGTATGTTAAAATTAGAGACGAAAGCGTTATTAATTCAAAATGGAGGAGTTCTGATGTATATGAAAAAGGAAGAAAAGAAAGAAACAAAGACATACTCTACGGAAGACTGGATGTACCTGGGTGGTTCGGTTGTGGTTTCCTTTATTCTGGGCATGCTGACCTTTGCATTCTTCAAAAAGAAGAAGTCACTAAAGGCTGACGATCTTTTAAAATCCATAAAAAAAGAATTTCTTAAAGAAGGACCGATCGACGGGTCATGGATTGAATTATCCAAAGTGCCGTGGAAAAAATTTGCTTATGAAACTGATGTTTACTACGGTGGGATCTCACGCTATGAAGAAAGCAAGCTGGTCCAATACGAATTCATCGTTGATGCTTACACCGGCAGTCTGATCGACCTATACAGAGTGTAAATGAAAATGAGTCTGGTTCAGCCATTGCTGCTCATACTCATAATATAAGACAAATAAATAACCTCAGTCACTTGAACCTCCACTGCTTAGCTTAGTGAGTCAAGTAACTGAGGTTGTTTTTATTTGAACATGACAACTGCTTTATAAATTCTGTTGCCTTTTTTAGAAAATTTTTCTTCATATTCTGTCATTACATTGTCTTCTACGTCGCTATTGTGCAGATCCATATACACTTTTTCCAGCACCGCATCATACTTGGAGAAGCTGGTCAATGAATATTCGAATAGCTTCTGATTGTCCGTCTTGAAATGAAGTTCTCCTTCATCATTTAGAATTGTCTCGTAGACTGACAGGAATGACTTATAAGTGAGTCGGCGCTTCTCGTGTCTGTTTTTTGGCCATGGATCAGAAAACGTAAGATAGATGCGGTCGACTTCTCCGGGTTCAAAATAGTCTCTTAGATCCTTTGCGTTTACTTGCATCAGCTGCAGATTAGGCAGCTGTTCATCAATCTGTTTTTCCAGTGCAGAGACGATAACACTTGTCTGCAGTTCAATTCCGATAAAGTTGATATCTGGATAGCGTTTAGCCATTTCAATAATGAAACGCCCTTTTCCACATCCGATTTCAATATGCAAAGGCTGAGGTTTCCCAAACCGCTCTGTCCACTTCCCTTTTGATTCTTCCGGTTTTTCAACCACATATTGCTTATACTCCAGTAGCTTATCCTGGGCGTATGGTTTGTGACGTAATCTCATTTAAACACTCCTCGTTAGTTCAGTAAAAAAGGGAGCAGATCGTTAAACCTGTCCCTGCATTCATTAATTTTATGATAATAGCTGATTCAATTTGATCAAATACTGGTTCATCCTTAGATAATCTTGTTTCTGATGGCTTGCTTTAATGTCAAACAACAGGTTAGCTGTGCCGTACCAGTAAAATTTACTAGTAGTAGCGCCTGGAGTAAACGGAATCATAGCGGTAATCCAATCGTCCCAGTTCTGGTGATCGATATAACGTTCCAGCAGCTGACTCAAGTCGGCTACAGGATCAGCAAGCAGTGCTGAATCCCAGTCAACCAGATAGAGTTCTTCTTCAGAAGACATAAGGAAATTCTTATGCGAGATGTCACCATGGCACACCATTTTATTTTCAATCTGATCATCAGCTGGCATATGCTTTTCCAAGTACGATACAGCCTGTCTGATTGATGGATGGGCAATAAGATCGGGCGCCAGTCCATACACCGCATTGTAGTAAAAGTCAGATGGAGAGAGTACTTTCCCTCCCAGACGATGCAGCATTCTCTTCAGACTTTGAGACTGATGAACTTTTCTGATCATCTGAATCACACTTGAAGAAGTCATTTCTTCTTTGAACAGAGTCCGGCCATTGCACCATTCCTGAGCTGTCAGCACGTCCCCGTTTCCTATCCGCTTGGTCCATACGAGTCTGGGAGAGATCCCTTCGAGGGACAATGCTGCCAGAAAAGGCGATGAATTCCGCTTGAGAAATAAACGTTCTTCGTTTTTCGTTCCCATATAAGCTTGACCTGTTTCTCCACCAATGGGATGCAGCTGCCACCCCGTTTCTCTCTCTAACTCCATAGTATTCAATCCTTTATATGTTCTTCTTATGTCGCTCAATAATAAAGACATTTACGCACCTTCTATTGTAGAAAGAATTATCGGTTCCGTCAAGCGCATGCATGTTCTTTTTTTATCTCTCAGACTCATATAACTATTTCGCCACATTGCTGTTCAATTTCTTTAAGGTATTCAGCCTGCAGAGCAGTCGTCAAGTCGCCAGGTTTATCAGTAAAAAGTATGCGTTCATCGATACGTCTGACCGGCATGACTTCAATTGTCGTGCTTGAGCAGAATACTTCATCTGCTTCGTACATTTCCTCAAGCGTAAACGGTCTGTCGACTACTGGAATATTCAGTTTTTCTGCACATTTCTTCCACACTAGCTTTGTCACTCCGGGTAAAATGAGATTTCCATCAGGATGTGTCATCACTTTTCCGTTTTTAACGATTGCTATGTTAGAGGCAGAACACTCTGTAACTGTTCCGTCTCGATGAAGAATGGCTTCTTCAGCATTCTTTTTATGTGCTTCATGCTTGACCATGATGTTTCCGAGTAATGATATCATCTTGATATCACATTTCAGCCACCGTATATCTTCTGTTACTATCGTGTCGATCCCTTTCACCTGCTTGACAGCATCTCTTTCGACCGCTGTCATCGTCCCTGTCAGCATTGGAAGGACGCCTGCATCCGGGTACATATGGTTCCTGGGTGAAGAAATCCCGCGCGTCATCTGCAGATAAAGATTGCCGGTGTCGATATTTGTTTCTTCAAGCAGCCGGTTGACGAGTGATTTCATCTCGTTTCGACTATAAGGCACAGCCATTTCGATTTTTCTAGCACTGGAATAAAACCTGTCAATATGCTCATCCAGGCAGAAAAAGCGGCCATTGTAAGCTCTGATCACTTCATAAATCCCATCTCCGAACTGATATCCCCGGTCTTCCGGATCGATTCTAACTTCACTTCTATCTACAATCTCACTATTCCAAATCACTTTCATGTCTTTCTCCCCTTATCCTGCTAGCCCAACCTTCTAGGCACATATACTGAATTGAAGCCAAAAACGAACACTGTACTGATCAAAAAGACTATCCCTGTGGTCTCCCACCCCCCGTTGAGGGCCCCCAGAGAAAAAATGATACTCGTTACGATCAGTGCCATATTCAACAATTTTTGGATGGCTTTTATTTTATCAGTATTTGTATAAGGATACAATTTAAAATGAACAGATTCATCCAGAACTTGTTTTAAAGGGAGAAGCTGGAACCCGATCAGATAAATAAACAGAACACTCACAAGCGTTCTCAGCCATAAAACAGGAGTGAAGTATATGACAATCAGTCCGATGGTCAGCAGTCTGACATACAGCCCGCTGAAAGCTGTCTGTCTAATAAATACTCTACTGATATAATACATATGCGGATCTGTTTTAGAGCTGATGATACTAATTAAAGGGTCGAATCCTTTCATACGTTTAACTTTATTTTGTCCATAAGGCGTTTCAATGAAAAGATTGATCAACCTGTATATGCCTTGGACTCGTTTCTGTTCAATGTCGATCATTCTGTCCCAGTTCCACAGCTTTTCACGTGAATAACTGAAGACCAGGTAAATCAGCCCGAACAGTCCAGACAAGCTCAATAATAGACCAACCCATAGGGAAACGAAAAGACTCAGCCCTAGAGTTCCCAGTATCAGAATGTGTCTACCTGTATAGATAGTTCGTATCAGCGTTAAACTGTCCGACTGAAATGAGTGATACTGGACCAGCAGATCGATCAGCTTCAGACAGATTAATACAGCCAGCCAGCTTAAGCTGTAAGCTTGACCAGATATGTTTAAAGCTTCCATTAAAGGCATCGTAAGTGTCGCAATCACAGCCATCCCCGCACTTAAAAATAGACCGCTGATAAGTAAGTGCCGCCTCATGATCGGTGCCATCTGCTTTTCAAGAGGCAAAAGATATATGCCATCAGCTGGTTCGATCAGAGTTCTTATTCCACCTATAGGCAAGACAGAGTAGATGATGACAATAAGCAAAAGACGTGGGAGAAGATCCGAGGGAGCAACGGTCTCGACGTAATCTGAATAAGTAAAACCTAATGCACCCGTCAGGATCATCAAAGCAATGACAAAGTGATCATTGAACACATATTTAAGGTATTTGCCAATCCGTCTGTAATACTCATACGTTCTCTTTTTAAACATGTCTCTGACCGTCATTTTAAAACCCTTCCCTGTCAGCCAGCCGTCCGTACATCTCATCAAGAGTAGCTTCCGGCATGTCGAAGTGTTTTCTTAAGTCAGCCATCGTTCCCATCGCATATATTTCACCATCATGCATGACGACAAATTTATCGCAGATTCGTTCTGCATTTGCCAGTACATGGGTGGACATTAATATTGAGGCCCCGTTACGCTTATGTTCTTCCATAAGCTGGATAAGGTCTCTGATAGCCAATGGATCAAGTCCAAGAAAAGGCTCATCAATAATAAACAGAGACGGCTCAATAACAAAGGCACAGACAATCATCACTTTCTGCTTCATGCCTTTTGAAAAGTCTGTTGGAAACCACTCAAGCCGCTCGGTCAGCCTGAACAGGTCAAGCAGATAATTCGCTGTCTTCCAAGCCTGTTCGCGATCAAGCCCATATGCCATGATCGTCATCTCAATGTGCTCCTTTAAAGTCAGTTCGTCATATAGCAGGGGCGACTCCGGGATGAATCCAATTTTTCTGCGATACGTTTCCGGATCTTCGTTGATCGTTCGGCCATCTATTTTAACTGTTCCTTCGAAAGCCTTCATCAGGCCGATAATATGTTTGATGGTGGTACTTTTTCCGGCACCATTTAACCCGATCAGTCCGATCAGTTCACCATCTGCAATGTCGAACGATACGGATTTTAAAACAGGTATTCTACTGTATCCCCCTGTCAGAGATTCAACTTTCAAGCTCATACTACCTATCCTTCCCTGTAAACTAGTGCTTATATTTTACCACACAAAGTGAAGGTTTAAAGATTCCAGTAGTGTCTTTTTATTATTTCCCGGCATAATATGATAAACTGTATCTATACTGTACTATGGAAAGAGGGAAAGTCATGAGCGAGTGCATATTCTGTAAGATTATTGATGGTGAGATCCCGTCCAGAAAAGTCTATGAAGATGATACAGTCATTGCCATTCTGGATGTATCTCAAGTGACTAAGGGACATACTCTAGTCATTTCCAAAAAGCATGTCAGAAATATTCTCGACTATACAGACGAGCTGGCTGCGGACGTATTTGCGAAAATACCAAAGATAGCACGTGCCGTCCGATCATTCGATCCGGAATGTGAAGGGTTAAATCTCCTGATGAACAATGAGGAGATCGCCTCTCAGAGCGTATTCCATGGCCATGTTCATCTGCTACCTAGATATAACTCTGATAAAGATGGTTTTGGACTGAAATGGGACACACATTCGGACGATTATTCTGATGACGAGCTGGATGAGGTTCGGAACAAAATCGTCAGCACACTAGCAAAGGAGGGGTAAGATCATGAAACATTTTCTATTAGGAAGCTTATCAGGAGTCGTTCTTGGAGGATTTTACGGGCTGGTCAGAACACCCAGACCAGGAAAGCAGAATCAGGAAATGCTGAAGGCCTATATCGATGATACAACTGACCATGTTCAGGATGTAACAGATAAAGTCAATGACTTGAAATCAGCTGTCAGCCGATTGACTTCTGAAGTAAATTTTGTACAGACTGAATTCATGAGCGACATGCAGACAGTGGCAGCCGAATTTCAGAAAGAAGCTGAACCTCGTATGAGACGGATTCAGGAAAAAGCCGAGAAAATTCAGACTGAAGTAGAAAAGACAGCAGATACTCTATCTTCACCAACCGAATAAAAAAACGTTGCCGTCTTGAGGTCGGCAACGTTTTTTGTGTGTTGTGAGTCAGCTTAATGTATTTATCTGACTAATGGTTCATATCTGACTTTATGGTACATTCGCATGTCGTCCAATAGATCTAATGGTCCATAAAACGATATATGGTCTATTCACCTGTTCTCCCTCCCCATTATTTACACAAAAAAAGCACACGGGAGATTATTATCAGCCCATGTGCCATAGTCTTAATTTTATTCGTTATCTTCTTCTGCTTCTTCTGAGTCATCATCAGTATCGACATCTGTATCTGTGTCTTCATCACTTTCAGGATCTTCTTCGACGCCATTACCGTCTTCTTCTAGAAGTTCGTCCAGCATATCCTGATCCATTTCCTGCTGTTCAGGTGC
This sequence comes from Alkalibacterium sp. m-11, assembly GCF_054658155.1. Taxonomy (NCBI): domain Bacteria; kingdom Bacillati; phylum Bacillota; class Bacilli; order Lactobacillales; family Carnobacteriaceae; genus Alkalibacterium; species Alkalibacterium sp. m-11. The sequence continues at coordinate 33,399 of NZ_BAAGIR010000010.1, read as the reverse complement.
AGGCTCCATGAACTGCTGCATTGCTCCTGTCAGATCTTCGTCTGAAATCTGAACATTCGCGTCACGTACAAGTTCGCCGATAACTTCCTGAACCACTGCCTGGTCCTGCATGTAGCTGTCAATGAGCATAGCCTCGATCGTTTCACGTTCTTCTTCCAGGGTGCCTTTTTCGCCTTCTTCTACAAGTTTAATGATGTGATAGCCGAATTGAGACTCTACTGGTTCCTGAGTGAATTCACCTTCTTCAAGTTCCATTGCTGCTTCTTCGAATTCAGGGACGAAACGACCAGGTTCAAGCACAAGTTCGCCGTCACTTTCGATTGTTCCAGTGTCCATCGTATGTTCAGCAACCAGCTCACCGAAATCAGCTCCATCATTCAACTCATCAATGATTTCTTCAGCAAGACCTAAGTCCTCTACAAGAATATGAGCAACAGTTGAATCGATAGCATAATTCTCGTATGCTTCTTCGATTTCTTCCTCTGTTATTTCGACATGATCCTTAATAGCTGCTCTCACTTGAAGTGATGTGCGTACACTGTTTCTCACATCGTCCAGAGACATGCCCTGCATGGCAATCATTTCTTCGAATTCTTCAATGCCGCCATAAGGTTCAGCTTCTCTTTCGAGTTCAGCATCGATATCTTCATCAGATACTTCATCACCATATGCGTGATCAAGAATATCTTCAAGCAGGATCTGCTGCAGCATCTGCTCTCCGAAAGTCATACCACTTTGAGTGACTTCATTTTTCATTCTTTCATATAATTCATCTTCACGAACACGTCCAGCTACTGTTGAAGCTACTTCGGGACTGCTTGCACATCCTGCCAGTAAAAGTCCTGAACAGGCTACTGCGCCAAATAACATTTTTTTCATACGCGTAAATACACATCCTAATTCTTATAATCTAGTGAACGGTCAAGGCAGAAATTATCACCCATGTCCGTACCTCAATTAATATAACACAGGTCTAAAGAAAATGAAAACGTATAAAGCAAATCTTTACTATTTTTCATCAAGCCTTCACAAATAGATCGTTTATTGTTCAGAGGCTGGTCTCTCATTCTTTACCGTGCTTTTGAAAAACGAGCGGTTGTCCATGGCCCAGATCCGTTCAGAGAATTCTCCAGCTTCTGTTTTTCTTAAGGCAGACTCCATCATATTCATCTTCGCATCGATCTGATCGATGTAATGGATGATTTCAGCTTCAGGAATCTGTGGTCTCACTGGAGAACCATATTCCATCTCGCCATGATGAGCAAGCACAAGGTGTTTAAGCAAAAGAACGTCTTCGTGACTTTCGTCGATTTTCAGCTCCACACACGCTTTTGAAATCTCATCATAGATAAGGACGATGTGTCCCACCAGTTTACCCTCGAGCGTATATTCTGTGGCTGTTGGTCCGCTGAGTTCTATCACCTTTCCGACATCATGTAGAATTATTCCAGCATAAAGCAGAGATGGGTTCAGCAGATCATAACTAGCCGTTATTGATTTTGCAATTTTGAGCATGGACATTGTGTGGAAAGCCAGTCCGCCGAGGTATGCATGGTGATTTTTCTTTGCAGCAGGACTTTGGAAGAACTCTCTCTGATACTTTTTCATTATATAGCGAACAATACGGTTCAGGTGAGCATTAGTTATGTCAAAGACAGCCTGGTTGAATGCTTCGATCATCTTGTCTTTATTGACTGGTGCCCGTTCAATGTATAAGTCAGGATTAGACGGTTCATCATCTTTAACAAGCCTCATCTGCTTGATTCGCAGTTGAGGGGCCCCATTGTATTCTTCCCGTCTGCCATCCACTTTTATAACTCGGCCCGGCTTGAACTGTTCAACATCATTGGGAGAAGCATCCCAGTAATTAGCCGAAATTTCTCCACTGGTGTCTTGTAGAATCAGGGCAAGATAAGGTTTATTGTTCCGTGTTTTTTTTTCTTCAGCTGATTTGATCAGAAGGAAGAGGTTCAACTGCTCATCTTTCTGGTAGTCGTATAACTTTTTCATTGTCGTCACTCCTTTGCCTGCTGTTCATTATCTTCAATATGTTTGTTCCACTACTTAGTTCAATTTTAACACATGAGACTCAGGAACATAATCAGTAATAGTTGAATCAAAGGTAAAATAAATGACTTGTACAGACTGACAGACCTCATTCAGCAGATCATACAGTTTACTTTTTCTCGCTTCATCGACATTGACAAAACTATCATCAATAATGACCGGAAAACGCACCGTATCTTTAAAGCTGACTACAAAAGCCAGTCGTATCGCAGCGTAAAGCGGCTCGACAGTTCCTCTTGAGAGCTCTTCCGCTGCCCATTTCTTTCCACTGCGGTCAATCACAAAGAACTCGTCGGAGTCCATAAGGATCGATGGGTAGTCTCCCGACGTAAGTGAAGAAAAATATTTTTCTGCCAGAGCAATGGTCTGAGGCAGCTGATTGGCTTTAGCGTTATTCAGAGTCCGTTCAATCAATGAGGAGGCAATTTTGTATGTGCTCCATTGATCAGCTGCATCCTGATAAATACTTTTTTCATTTTCGTACTTTTGAAGCAGTTCCGAGTAAGTCCCACCTTCTTCCAGTTCCTTTATTTCGTAAGCAAGTTCGACAGATCTTCGGGCTTTTTCTTTATAGAGGCTTTCTAACTCTTCTGCTGATTCAGCCAGTTCCATCAGCTTACTTTTCACATCTTCGCCTGACAAGGCCAGAGACTGTTCACTTACATCGATTGTCGAAGATAAATGCTCATAGCGTCTGATCTTTTCGTTCTTTTCCTCAAGCGTGTGATAGGCACGTATAAAGGCTTCTTCGTTCTTTGCAGAAGCCTGATCATAAAGCTCATGCTTCATTTTATTCTGTTCTTTCTCCTGCTGAACAAAATATAATACAGCATTCTGAATTTTCTCAGTTTCTTTTATATAGGCCTGCTGTAGTCGCTTGTCCTGCTCAATCTGTCTGAGTTTTTTTCTAGCCTCAGAAAAGACGTTTAACGGATCCTGTTCGTCTTCGTAAATGGTACGAGTAAAGGCGTTCTGTCTCAGTTCCTTATCCAGCTCAGTTATTTGTTCTGACAATCTATCTGACAGTTCTCTCTGCTGTCGTTCAACTTTTCTTATTTCTGACATCTTTTCCATTGAAGACATCACAGCAGTCAGTGAGTAGTGTTCAGGGTAACGATGAACTGATTTCCATTCTGAAAATGATGCAGCATACTTTTCTTTTTCCTGCCTGATCCTGTTCTGAGAATCTTTTTCCTCGCCAATCTGCTGCTGCAGTGAATCGATAGATGCAAGCGTGTCTTTCCACTGCTGCCGCAGTTTCTTCTGATAGTAATATTCACTTCTGTCATAATCTGGTTCTCTATAATTAACGGCTTCTCCTTTTCGTCTGGCCATGATAGTCCACACTCCAGCAAGAAGGAAAACACCTAGAAGGGGAAACCAGTTTTGAAGTACTAATGCAAGGAAAGCAAGCAGCAATAAGAAACTGGTAATAAGTATGACCGGTTTTCTCTCGGAGACTTTTGGCGTATCGAGTGTTCTTTTCTGTTTTTCTTCTGCCTCAACTGCTTTAAATGTCGAGAGTGGCCATAGCGTCTCTTCAATCGAATCGATTTGTTCTTCGTTATGTTCGATTTTAAGCTTAAGTCTTTCAATCGTTTCGTTCGATTCCTTTTCTTCCTGATCCAAACGATTTATTGACTGATCGATCAGCTGAACTTGCCCTCTGCTGTCTGAAGTAAGATCCTCGGGCAAGTCATCCTGAAGGGACAGGCCTTCTCTTAACTTAAACTCAAAGGTCTGCTGTTCCAGAAGGGTGATCTGCTGCTTTAGTTCTCTAATCGAGTCAGCTTTCAACTCAAGCTGATCCCACTTGCCTGTCAGCTGATCCACTGCCTTTTCGTTCTCCTGATACACCAGCAGTTCTTTTGAGGGGCGATACTTGTCCTGAAGAGCATTCTGCTTCTCATGCAGTTCCTTAGTCTGTTCTCTCATTTTTTCAAGCTGTCTATTGATTTGGTTGAGCTGGATCAGACCATCTTCTGGTAATGACTGGTCCGGGTACTGATCGATTTCTCTCTTCAGCCGGTTCAATTCTTCAATTGTTTCAATATGCTTGAGGTGATGGTTAAGAAGGTCCCTCTCTTCTCGTTTCTGCTTCAATTCTTTTTCCAGCTGATCCATTTCTGCATCGACCGTTTCTTTACCCTTGACCCGGATAATGTATGTTTCGTTTTTTTCTTTCGCTTTACTCAACTGCTCTTTCTGCTTTTTTAGGGAGCGATAGAGCTCGTTTACTTTCGGTTTGCGTCCCGTCGGTTTAAACAGCTGAGAGGCTTTCTGTTTATACTGATCGGCCTGCTTAAGGAACTGCTCATTTCCAAAGGATCCGACACTTAAGAAGAAGCGGTTGAACTGCTCCCGGTTCATGCCTTTTGTTTCTTCAACACCCTTCAGATCAAATGAATAGATCTGCTCATAAAATGATCTGTTTTTTTTATGAAGGATCGTATCAAGCAGTCTCTCATCTCCTTCAGTTCCATCTTCGAGGGTAACCGTTACATCTCCAGTGACTTTTCCATTTACTCTTTCGATCGTCACTTCACCGAAACGGTCGTCGTCAAGAATCACTTTCCCTCCATAACGACTGCTTTCTTTCGGTTCATATCTGAGAGCAGAACTATGTCTGGTCGGGAAACCAAATAATATACTATGAATAAACGACATCAGCGTAGATTTTCCGGCTTCATTCTGCCCCTGTATAACCTGGATCGAAGAGGATAAGTCAAATTCAGCATCGATCCACTTCCCGTATCCATAAATCACGAGCTTTTTTATTCTCATTTCTCTATCCCTCATTCATTCCTATATCATATTGAAGCAAAGTCAGTGCTGACTCTAAAATCTCGCGTCTGTATTCTTCAGTCTGTTCAGACAGTTCCACTGAAAACGGATGGGTATTCAGCAGTTCCTTAGTCACTTCGTTAAATGCTTCATTTTCTGAATAATACTCGACCGATCTCTTCCACTCCTCTGTAAACAGCTGTTCCAGCGATACCTGATTTGCTGTGACGTTACTTATCTGTATTTTAAGCCCCGTTACGAAAGCAAAAGATTTATCAGAATCATGGTGCAGCGTTTCAATGAAGTCATCCTGATTCAATTTAGTCATTATCTTATCTGATAATTGCGACGAAACGATGACTTTAAGATAAAGCAGTGTCTGAGCGTCACTTGTTTCAATCACTGCCTGTCTGATCTTTTCATAAATACTGTCGAGTGTCTCAAGTGTGCTTACATCGATATTGAGTTCCTTCCAGATGATTGGTGCAGTAGCTTTAAAGTCGACGCTATGACCTGAACGGGATAAATTGACTAGCAGACAGCCTTTGTCTCCAGTTTCTTTCCTATGACGTCCTTGGGTATTTCCACTGTAATAAACAAGTGGTTCAGCTGAAAGCTGCTGCCTATTGTGGATGTGCCCCAAAGCCCAGTAATCATAATTCTTTTCAGCCAGTTCAGCAAGGGAAAAAGGTGCATACCTGCCATGCTCTGATTTCTGTCCTTCTTCGTAACCATGGAGAAGGCCTATGTGATAATCTATCTGTGCCTTTCGAGAAGGGTAGTCTATTATCATGCGCCTGTCGATCCATTTTCTATCATAACTGAATCCGCTGACAGCCACACGCTCCCCTTTTTTTGTCTGTATGTAAATCGTCTCTACTTCAGAGGGAAATACAGTCACGTTTGACGGCAAGGAAAGATGGTCTGCTTCATTTCCCAAGAAATCATGATTCCCGTGGATCAGACAGACTGGAATGCCCTGGTCATTCAGTCTCTGCATCTCTTCTTTAAAGACAATCTGAGCTTTGATACTCCGATCTTCCAGATCGTAGATGTCTCCTGAGAAAAGCACAAAATCGACCTGTTGATCCACTGCCAGGTCGACAATAGCAGTCAATGACTGGAAAGTTGATTCTTTTATTTTTTCCCCCAGACGGCTGGACAGATCTTTGATGCCTTTATAGGGGCTGTCCAGATGCAGATCTGCGGCGTGAACAAATAGGACCATGAGTAAACACTCCTTCTTCTTATAGGGTACATATGTTCTTAGTAGTGTTAGTGAAAAGGACTCACTATATTAGCAAGCCCTCTTCATCTGATCTTTTATTGATATAATTCTCTAACGGGTTTCAATACTACCTGGTTGATGTCGTCGATCATCTGGCCGACTTGCTTTTCAGCTTCAAGCAGTTTAGTAATGATTTCATTCTGACTGATTTTAGTCGAAACCTCCTGAGCCTGTACTGCTTCTTCTTCAGAAATTTCCTGGCCCATCATCTGTTTCTGCTGGATCGTCTGCTGTACTTGACGGAATTCGTTAAATACGCGACTTGCCTCTTCATCTTCTTTAACAGCACCGAATGCCGCTTCTAATCTCGTAAATTCTTCAGTGTTTCTTAATTCCTTTTCTAACTGGTTAGCCGTGTCATAAATGTTGACAGCCATCGTCTCATCCCTTCATTTTTCACTCTATGTCGAGCTTTTTCTTTACTATACAAGTTTATCACGAATTGAATGGTCTTGCCAGAAAAGAATAAAAGGCTTTAATTTATTTATTGTCCTGGCTGTCGACTGCGGAACTGCCTGAACAGCTCTCCGACACGTTCACGGATCACAGAGGAGCCCTCTCTGATAAATTCACTTGCATCGTCCAGCCCTTCTGTCATTCTATCCATAAATGAAGGCTCTTCAACTCTAAATTCTGATCCAGCTTCTTCTACCAGGAAAGTAGACTGCTCCGTATGGGGAAGGATGGCCTCCATTTGTGCCTTGAATACCTGTCCGATCCCCTGAGACGTTGCTGTGTTGAGATAGTGATAGTCAGTTGTCTGATCATAACCCATCCAGCTTGTGATCACAAGGTCAGGTGTATAGCCAACCACCCACTGGTCAGTTGCTCCTGTACCTGATTCTGTCTGTGTTGTCCCCGTTTTACCCGCTATCTTGAAACCGTCTGGTTGAATGTTTCGTCCAGTCCCGCTATCGAACACGCTTAAGAGCATGCTGTTCATCTGATCGGCTACTTTAGCGGACACCACACGTTTTGATCTGGGAGAAGTATTGTCCACAACCACAGCTCCTGTGGCGTCGACAATTCGTGTAATAAAGTGCGGATCTTTTCTAATTCCTTCATTGGCGAAGACGCTGTACGCACTGGCAATTTCCAGAGGCGAAACACCTCTGTCCATTCCACCTAATGCGATAGCCCCCAAATGATTATCTTTGTCCGTTACTCTTAAACCGAACTGTTCAACTTTATTCATTCCTTTTCTCAATCCAAGTTCATTAAGCAGCCAGACCGTCGGTGCATTGAGACTGTCTGCCAAAGCTCTATACATCTGAACTTCTCCGCTATAATAACCAGATAAGTTCGTTGGGGTATAACCTGTTTCACCGTATGAGAGCAGCTCATCCTTAAGTAGTGAATCAGGCGCATATCCTGCTTCCAGTGCTGGTGTGAAGACGCCCAGAGGCTTGATTACTGATCCTGGCTGCCTTCTCATTTGCGTTGCTCTATTGAATCCTCGGAAAGTGTAGTCTCCTAGACCACCGATTACTGCGCTCACTCCGCCAGTTTTCGGATTCAGTGCGATAGATGCACTCTGCGCCGCTGTTCCGTCAGCAGCCACTTCGAAATTGCTGTTGCTGGCATAGACTGCATCCATCTGCTGCTGATGAGTCTGATTAAGAGAAGTGTATATAGTATAACCGTTGTTCATCAGGTCTTCTTCTTCAAAGCCGTACCTGTTAACTGCTTCGTTTATGACTGCATCAAAATAATAGGGATAGCGGTATCCATCTGTGCTGTTATATCTGTCAACCAGAGTCAGTCCAGTCTGCTGATAGCTGGCTCTTTCCTCCCCAGTGATCGTTCCAGTATTTTCCATCAATGAAAGCACGACGTTTCTTCTGCTGATCGACCGCTCATAATTGTCGATCGGATTATAATGACTGGGTGCTTTCAGCATAGCTGCTATAGCCGCAGCCTCGGGAACAGTGACATCAGATGCTCCCTTGCCAAAGTATTTCATAGAAGCATCCTCAACACCCCATACTCCGTTACCAAAGTAGACACTATTGAGATACATTTCCAGTATCTGATCTTTAGTGTAGTGCTTCTCTATTTCTATAGCCAGAAACAGCTCCCTGAGTTTCCTCATCAGGGTCTGATCTGCATAGAGGTAGGCATTTTTGGCCAATTGTTGGGTGATTGTACTTCCACCACCGACTATCTGTCCTCTGTTCATAACATATCCTACAGCTGCACGTCCAATTCCGATCGGATCAAATCCGCGATGCTTCTCAAACCGCTGATCTTCTGTCGATATTACTGCATCAACAATATGAGGAGAGATTCTTTCCATTTCCACGAATGAGCCTTTATGTGCAAATAGCGTTCCAGCTTCCTCACCCTGCTCGTCCATAATCGTAGTAGACTGTTCGAGCCCTGCTCTCAAGGCATTCACATTTGCCGTCCTTGCGAGAACGGCAAGATAGACGCTGAATAACAGCGCAACAGAGAGAACGGTCAGTATGAGCAGTTTAGTCATATGGAATTTCTTCCATTTACGTTTCCCTACTACCCAGGACCGTTTCAGCCTGGGTTTCAGTTTCTGTATGGTGTGACTGAACATTTTTTTTAGTTTTTGTTTTAATTGATTTTTAGTCATGATTATTCCCTCATCTTACTCCTATCCCTTTAAACAGTTACACATCATCGTCTAATTATAACATATGAAAGTGTATCAGTTATCAGTCCTCAGACGGACATTTATTTATAGGCTTTCACCTGTTCAGTCAGTTCTTTAAGAATCTGTCCAATTTCTTCCTTGTCTTTTGCATGCGTGCCGCTGGCCAGAGGATGTCCACCGCCTCCATGTTTCTGGGCAATCTCATTAATTACAGGTCCTTTCGAACGCAGTCTGCATCGGAATTCGCTGTCTGACTGTTCGACAAATACTGCCCATACTTTCACGCCTTCGATTTTACCCAGCATAGGAACCACTTGATGCGTCTCGCTGTCATCCATTCCAAGCGACTTTAATAATGTCTTTGTAAGAATGATATGTCCGACCCCGTCTTCTGACACTGTAAACTGATCGAGAGCATAGCCCATTAATTTGCCGGCTTGAGGCTTTATTACATTCATTTTATCGTTTACTTCTGTATGCGAAAACGGAAAACGCATCAACTCAGCAGAAATCTGCATGGTGAAGGGTGATGTCGCATCATAGAGAAAGCGGTTCGTATCCCCGACAATTCCGGCATATAAAAGACGGGCTGCTTTAGCGGTCATCTTAATCTCATCCGGGTAGCTCAGCCACATATCGGCAATCATTTCACAGCAGCTGCTCGCGTCCGTGTTGACCCATTCTATTTCCCCGTAAGAATCATCAAGAGGATGGTGATCGATTTTGATCCACTGCTTCGCCATTTTATAATGCTCTCCGTCTATGCGCTTGATATTTGCAGTGTCAGTAACAATGACTAACGCCTGTTCATATTTTTCTTCTGTCACTTCATCCATTTTATCCAGATATTCGAGATCATCAACCGTCGTACCGACTGCATACACATCCTTGTCAGGAAAGGTTGCTCGAATAAGTTCTTTCAGTCCACACTGGGAACCGATAGCGTCCGGATCAGGTCTGACATGCCTATGAATGATAATGGTATCCCATTGTTTAATATACTCCCAAAGGTCTTTCTTAATCATATTGTCCTTTTTATTCACTGTTTCTAACAACACACGCATTTCTCCTTTTCAGTTCTAGCTTTTTTGTTATCTTTTCTGAATCAGCTGACACACCACAATCGCTTTTGCAGCTAATGTATGTTCCGAATAGATTTCAACATCCAGTCTAGCCGAGCGACGATTTTCATCGATCACAGAAGGTTTGATCGTCAGTTCATTACCTAACTGGATCATGTTGAAGTAATGCAGATTCATCTGTTCAACAACCAGATTCTTTTTCTTGTATTTTGATAGATAATTATAAATTGTCTCTGTGACCACTTCGCTGAGCACACCAAATGAGATCGTACCCATGCTGTCAGTAGTCTGCGGGGTAACAGAAAAGGAATACAAGTTGTCTTCTTTTTCTGTAATCAGCTGATTGATCTGATCAGATATGGTATCCCCAGACTGAGGCTGCTTCTGGACAGTCTGCATAGCTTTCATAATATCCTGACGGGAAATGACACCAGCAAGTTTAAGTTCATCACTGACTACAGGCATCACTTCCAGGCCATCCCATATCATTGTATGCGCAATTGAGGCTACGCTCATGTACTTTCTTGCTGAAGCGGGATTCTTAGTCATAACTTTTTCAATCAGTTCTGTATCCTCCTGGCCTACCACATCCTTAGCCGTCACGATCCCCGCCAGTCGACCATCTGACAGAACAACTGGAAATCTGGAATGTCCGCTCTTCTGATTGAGCATTCTATAAGTATATACCGTATCTTCTCTATTAAGAAACTGCGTCCGTTCAAGCGGGGTAAAGATATTCTGAACGCGCAGGATTTCTTTTTTTATCAGCTGGTCAGTCATCGCTCTGTTGATCATCGTGCCCACTGTGAAAGTATCATAAGATGTGCTTATCAGAGGCAATTCCTTATGATTGGCAAGATCGACCACTGTCTGACTGGGCTTGAAGCCCCCAGTTATAAGGACCGCTGCACCGTTCTGTAAAGTGAGCTGCTGAGCTTCTTCTCTGTTACCGATAATCATCAGTGATTCTTCAGTAACATAGCGCAACATGGCTTCTTCGGTCATCGCTCCGATGATGAACTTCGTCAGGGTCTTTTTCAGCCCTTTTTCGCCCCCATGAACCTCTCCATCAATCACCTTCACTATTTCATCGTAGGTCAGGTTCTCGATATGCTCACCATTTTTAGGCTCGATCCGGATCGTCCCCACTCTTTTAATCGTAGACACCAGGCCGTTGTTCTCTGCTTCTTTTATAGCTCTGTAAGCTGTCCCCTCACTGACTTGAAGTTCTTTGGCAATCAGTCTTACCGAGAGCTTCTCCCCTACCGGCAGAGACTCGATAAAGTCGATAATCTGTTCATGTTTAGTCTTCATCTCTTTCAGGTTTCCTTTCGCTAACTTTCTTTTCCCATAACGGCAGTGGGATCGTTTCAAAGATAACCGACTCCAGTCCGGTAACCGTGATACCCAGAAGCCTCACTCCTAAGGTTGCAGATTCTTCTTCCCAGATCGATAAAGCAATCTGGAAAAGTTCTTCTTCTCCTTTGATATAATCTGGAAAGGAGCGTCGACGCGTTATCGTATCGAAATTTTCATACCTTATTTTAAGCACAACGATTTTTCCGTGTTTCTGTTTTCTTTTTAGGTTATGCATGACTTTCTGTGAGAGGATTCTTAAGGCCTTGATCACATCATTTTCAGTCTTCAGATCTTCAGAGAACGTTGATTCTTTTCCAATCGATTTCGGTTCCCTGTCGTTTTTCACTTCACTGTCGTCGATCCCTCTTACCTTGCGATAAAGTGAATGACCCATTTTCCCAAAATGACTGACCAGCTCCAGCTCTTCATTTTTATATAGATCCTTTCCCGTGTATATGTCCAGACTATGCATTTTCTCAACGGATTTGGCACCCACACCGTGAAATTTTTCAATTGGCAGCACCATTAAAAAGTCGTGTGCTTTATCAGGTGGAATAACTGTAATGCCATTTGGTTTATCGAAATCCGACGCAATTTTAGCCAGAAATTTATTATAGGACACTCCTGCCGAACAGGTCAGTCTCAGTTCCTTTTCAATGTCTCTCCTGATGGCCTGTGCAATGATAGTCGCACTTTTCTGTCCGACATGGTTTATACTGACATCCAGATAGGCCTCATCGAGAGAGAGAGGTTGGATTTTATCCGTATACCGTCTGAAAATGTCATGCATCTGCTTTGAAGTTTCCCGGTAAAGCTCAAAATTTGGACTTACGAATACACCTTCTGGGCATAACTCGTATGCCTTCTGAGCGCTCATAGCTGAATGGATGCCGTAAGTCCGGGCTTCATAACTTGCTGTAGCAACCACACCGCGCCCACCCGTTTCCTTGGGGTGCCGGGCTATGATAACTGGCTTACCCGCTAGAGAAGGATTTTCTCTCACCTCAACTGAAGCATAGAAGGCATCCATATCGATATGAATTATTTTTCTGGACGTATCCCGTTTGGGTTCGTCAAAAAGCAGTAGTCCGTATCTCATAGCGCCTTCAAAACACCTCCATCTTTTACGTTATTATACTAGAAATAAAAGGGTCAGACGACTTTAAAATCAACTCTATTATGACATTCTATGGTGTAAAAAAATAAAACAAGCAGAATGAACCGACCATCCTACTTGTTTTATCCAAATTTATCCTAATAGATCATCAAGCTCCATGTCATCCAGTGAAGAGACGTTATACACTTGAGCTTTCAGCGAAGCGTAATTGAAATAGTCATTCAATGTGATTGTCAAGATATCATCTACTATCTGATAATACCTTGATGGTCTGTAATGCTTCCACTTATATGCGGTGCAGTACTCCCACAAGTCTTCCAAACTAATCTCATCATAGCCGTTCTGACGGAATTCGATCAACTTTTTTTTCAGCCAAACCTCATAATCATCATCTATAATAAAGTTCAAGAGATTACCTCCTTTACTCATTCGAAAGGGGTATAATTACTTCTTCAGTCCTATTCGCTGTCTGCTGTTTTTTCGGGTGTGTTTGTTCCCAGCTCTTCAGACTGGGTCCCAGCTGCGGATGCTTTTGTAACGATACGTGCAACTGCGCGACGTTCGAAGGTTAGATATATCCCTTCACAGTCGATTATTACGGTGTTGTTTGTTTCATTTACTTCATCTACAATGCCGTGCAGGCCGCCGATCGTGACGATCGAATCACCTTTTCCTAATGAGCCGAGCATGTTCTGCGTTTCTTTTGCGCGTTTCTGCTGTGGTCTGATCATCAGCAGGTACATGATACCCATCAGTACTAAAAAGGGCAGCATTCCAAAAAGTAATTCCATGTAGTCATTCCTCCGTCTAATTTCCTGTTTTATTTTCCTGATTATCTCGTTTTCAAAGAGAACGATATTAATGTTTCACTACATACCTTAGCAAATTTCAGAGAAAAATACTAGTCTCATTAAAAACTTCTAAAAGTTTTTAGCATTCGGTTTATTGTATCCGTACTCCTCGAAAAACTGCTCCTTGAACTCAAGCAGGTTGTCTTCCCTGATTGCCTGTCTGACTTTCTTCATCAGGTCCAGCAGGAAATAGAGGTTGTGATAACTCGTCAGTCTCAGACCGAAAGTTTCATCTGATTTAAGAAGATGTCTCAAGTATGCTCGGGTATAGTTCCGGCACGTGTAGCATTCGCATTTTTCATCTAGAGGTCTGAAATCTCTCGCATAAATGGCATTCTTGATTACGACACGTCCCTTGCTGGTCATTGTCGTCCCGTTACGTGCAATACGGGTCGGAAGCACACAGTCAAACATATCAACTCCACGCATAACTCCTTCAATCAATGCATCAGGTGTCCCCACCCCCATAAGATAGCGGGGTTTGTCTTCAGGTAAGAGCGGTGTAGTGAAATCGAGCACCCGATACATATCTTCTTTAGGTTCACCGACAGATAGCCCACCTATTGAGTAACCGGCAAAGTCCATACTAGTCAGATCTTTAGCTGACTGTTTACGCAGATCTTCAAATCCAGCGCCCTGAACAATTCCAAACAACCCTTGACTATCAGTATTCTGGTGCGCTTCCAGTCCTCTTTCTGCCCATCTTGAGGTTCGCTCGACCGATTTTTTGACGTAATCATAGCTTTCATCAAATGGGGGGCATTCGTCGAAGGACATCATAATATCCGGTCCCAGCTTGTTCTGGATATTGATGGCTTTTTCAGGAGACAGGAAGAGTTTAGATCCGTCCATATGACTCTTGAAGTGGACGCCTTCTTCTTCAATTCTCCTCATATCTGAAAGTGAAAAGACCTGGAATCCACCTGAATCGGTCAGTATCCCATTGTCCCAGTTCATGAAAGCGTGCAGACCTCCCGATTCAGCAATCAGATCTTCTCCTGGTCTCAACCAGAGGTGATACGTATTGCTCAAGATGATGCCTGCTCCCATTTCTTCAAGCTCTTCAGGAGCAATAGTCTTAACGGTTGCCAGTGTCCCTACAGGCATGAACATAGGTGTTTCAAAAGTTCCGTGAGGTGTCGTGATTTTACCCAGGCGGGCTCCTGTGTGTTTATCTTTTTTTTCTAATGTATATGTGACTGGATGATTACTCATAACTAGCTCCTACTCTTTTATCTCTTTTTAACAAACATCGCATCTCCAAAACTGAAGAAACGGTATCTCTCCTGGACAGCATGATTATACGCTTCTAATACGAAGTCTCTTCCGAGAAATGCACTGACCAGCATAATCAGCGTCGACTTCGGCAGATGGAAGTTAGTCAGGAATCCGTCGACTGCTTTAAACTGGTAGCCGGGAGCGATAAAAATATCCGTCCATCCGCTGGCTGCCTGGAATCTCCCATCAAATGCCTGGCCGATTGTTTCCAGTGTACGGATTGACGTTGTGCCGATGGCTATGATACGCCCGCCTTCTTCTCTTGTTCTGTTCAATGTGTCTGCTGATTCTTCTGACAGCTGATAGAATTCTTCATGCATCTTATGTTCTTCGATATTATCTACACTCACTGGACGGAACGTGCCTAAACCCACATGAAGCGTCAGGAAAACGAGCTTGACTCCTTTTTCCTGTATCTTCTCAAGGATTTCCTCCGTGAAATGCAGCCCTGCTGTCGGTGCAGCAGCTGATCCATTTTCTTTTGCGTAAACGGTCTGATAACGTTCGCTGTCATCAAGACGTTCTTTGATATAAGGCGGTAGAGGCATTTCACCCAGCGACTCCAAAGTCTCAAGGAAAATCCCTTCATAAGAAAATTCTACGATTCGTCCCCCATGTTCCAGAGATTCGATAACAGTCGCTTTCAGACGTCCATCTCCAAACGTAATGACTGTTCCCGGCTTAGCTTTTTTAGCCGGCTTCATCAAGGTTTCCCACTTATCTCCTTCAAGGTTCTTAAGAAGAAGCACTTCCATGTGAGCTTTTGTGTCTTCTTTTTCCCCGTATAGTCTGGCAGGAAGAACCCGTGTATTATTCATTACAAGCGCGTCACCCGGATTCAGTTCATCTATTATACTTTCAAACTGTCTGTCTTCAATAGCTTCTGTTTCCTTAGTCAATACCATCATTTTAGAGGATGATCGGTTTTTCAATGGTGTCTGCGCAATCAGTTCTTCAGGTAATTCAAAATCAAAATCATTTGTAGTTAATGTCATGCGTATTCTCCTTTTATGATTTACTTCTTCATCAGATGCATCAGGTCGAAATGGTCATACGCCTTCTGAGTAGCCATTCTTCCACGAGACGTCCTTTGAATAAAGCCTTCTTTAAGCAGAAAAGGTTCAACCATATCTTCTATCGTCATCATTTCTTCTCCTATATTAGCCGATAAAGTATTCAGCCCTACTGGTCCGCCGTTATAAAGAGTGATCATGGTCTTGAGCAGTTTGTGATCGACGCTGTCCAGCCCCATATGATCTACACTCAGAAGATCTAAAGCTGAAGCAGCATTCTCCTTATCGACGATGCCTTCTCCTCTGACTTGTGCATAATCTCTTACTCGCTTGAGCAGACGATTGGCAATTCTGGGCGTGCCTCTGGACCTCCTGGCAATTTCCAGCGCCCCGTCTTCCACGATATCCGTCTGCAGTACAGATGCCGATCTAAGCACAATTTTTTCCAGCTCTTCCTTGGTATAGTATTCCATATGTGCCAGAATACCGAACCGGTCTCTCAGAGGTGCCGACAGTGATCCGGCCCGAGTCGTTGCACCGATCAATGTGAAAGGGGGAAGGGGAAAATGGACGGGATGAGCCGTTTCTCCCTGACCGATAATGATATCGACGTAGAAGTCTTCCATTGCGGAATACAGCATTTCCTCTGCAATCCTCGGCATCCGGTGAATCTCATCGATAAATAAGATCCCTCCTGGCTCCAGATCATTCAGCAGAGCCACCAGATCGCCTGGCTTTTCAATTGCCGGTCCGCTGGTTGTCCTGATTTCTGCTCCCATTTCATTGGCAATCACGATAGCCATGGTGGTTTTTCCGAGTCCTGGCGGGCCATAGAGAAGAACATGATCCAGTGCTTCTTCCCTGTTTTTGGCTGCTTCGATGTAAATCGACAGTTCCTTCTTTATTTTTTCCTGACCAAGATAATGAGCCAGACGTTGGGGTCTGAGCGTATGCTCCAAAGACTGTTCCTTCGAGTCCATCACCTGTTCAGATGTCAAATGTTGATTGTCTTCCATAACGTTCTCCTTTATTCACTGGCCTACTTTTTCATCAGATAAGACAGAGCTTCACGTATGTAAGCATCCGTACTCAGCTTCTTCCGATTATCAAACTGTTTTCTTGCTCTCGCTACATCTTTCTTTGTGTAACCCAGTGCCAGTAACGCTTCGATGGCTTCTTCAAAGGACTGGTTCGATCCCTCAGGCATATCAAAGACCTGCTGTCCTTCAAGGCCGTTTCCATCTGTTCCTTCAAATTCAGACAGTTTCCCTTTCAGATCGAGGACGATCTGCTGAGCAGTCTTTTTGCCCACACCAGGGAACTTGGTCAGAAATGTGACATTGTTGTCTTCAATTGCCTGAACGAAACCTTGGTGATTATCATTAGCCAGAATGGCCAGAGCAGATTTCGGTCCAATTCCTGACACATTGATCAGTTTCAGAAACAGATTCTTCTCCTGCATCGTCTTGAATCCAAAAAGCTGCATACTGTCCTGTTTAACATCCTGATAGACGTAGATCAGTATCTCCTGGCTCATCTGATCCGTATACCTGAAAGGATTCGCCATCAGAATCTTATATCCGATTCCCTGATTGTCGATCACAATATACCCAGGATAAAGGTGTGCGACGGTCCCTTTTATATATTCAAACATATCATTACCCTCACTTACCGTTAGTTAATCTTCACTATTATAACACAAAAACACCTGTCCATTAAGTCAAGTTAGGAACAGGTGTTTCAGTCTATCAGTTAGTTTAATTGAATTCCGCCAGATACTCGCCGTATCCTTCTTCCTCAAGCTTGTCCACTGGCACAAAGCGCATGGCAGCCGAATTGATGCAGTATCTCAACCCGCCTTTATTCTGTGGTCCATCTGTAAAGACATGTCCAAGGTGCGAGTCAGCTTCACTGCTTCTGACTTCTGTTCGTTCCATACCAAAAGTCGAATCTCTTTTCTCTTTAACTGTACGTTTCTTTATCGGTTTAGTAAATGATGGCCAGCCGCAGCCTGCATCATATTTATCATTTGAAGAAAACAGCGGTTCACCACTGACAACATCGACGAAAATACCGTCTTCGAAAAACTGATCATATTCACCAGTTCCCGGCCGTTCCGTTGCATTATTCTGCGTGACTTCATACTGGATCGGTGTCAGTTTCTTTTTCAGTTCTTTTTTATCCATGTGACGCCTTCCTTTCTTTAGTGAGGGTCCTGAATCCGTTTGAACATCTTTTCCATGTCATTTGTCGTGAAGCTGACCAGTACCGGCCTGCCATGCGGACAATTATACGGATTCTGAGTGTGTTTCAAATCTTCCAGCAGCTGCATTCCTTCCTGTGGCGAAAGGTAGTGATTAGCCTTGATCGACCGCTTGCAGCTCATCATGATGGCCGTTGCTTCCCTGAATTTGGCAACAGTCAAGCTTTTATGTGCTAAGAAAAAATCGATCATTTCCTTGACCGTTTCTTCCACCTGTCCGGCAATCATCCAATTGGGATGGTTCCTTAAAACGAAGCTGTTCTGACCAAAATCTTCCAGATGAATGGATGCTTCCTGCAGTTTATCTATATTCTCTCTGATGACGAGTGCTTCATCGGTAGGATAGTCAAGAACAAGCGGCACCAGCAGTTCCTGCAGGTCCGTACCATGTTCAGAAATCGTCGCCTTATAGTACTCATACTTGATTCTTTCCTGAGCAGCGTGCTGGTCTATAATATACAACCCTTTTTCATTTTGAGCAAATAAATAGGTCCCGTGCATCTGTCCAATATACTCAAGTTCAGGAAATGGGGAGTGTGTCTGGTTGATAGAATCGATTTTCATAGCCGTTCTCACAATCGATTCTTCATGATTTTCGAGGCCAGTTGTACTTCCTGGCTGACTGTCCTCTTTCAACTTAGAGTCTTCTACTTCTTCATTCCAGTTTTCAGCCTTGTTTAGTCCTACTTCTTCTCTCATAGTAAAACGCTGATCATCCTCCAGAACACGTTCTGAAGAGTGAGTTGAATAGCTATCAGAGACTCTCTGGTCGAACTGAAAACGTGTCTGTTCGGGCTTGACCATCTTGTCTGTCTGCTTTCTACTCTGCGGCTTATACACATTTTCTAGCGCATTAGGGATCCTGTTCTCCTGACTCAAACGTTCTTTAATTGTCTGGCTGATCAGCTGTCCGAGTTCCCGTTCATTACTAATGCGGACCTGCTGTTTAGTCGGATGCACGTTCACATCCAGCAGTAATGGATCCATCGTGATTCTGATTACCGCAACAGGGTAACGTCCAACCATCAATGTCGATCCGTAACCTTCAACAATGGCTTTATTCAAGGCATAATTTTTTATCACACGCCCATTCACAATTAGGGTAATGTAATTGTTGCTTGCTCTTGTCACCTCAGGAAGAGAAATGAATCCGTCCAGGTTGAAATCAAATGTCTCTTGACTGATATGCTTCATTTTACGGGCAGCATCAACGCCATATACCCCGGCAATTGCCTGAATCTGCTCTTTGTTTCCTGAGGTCCTAATCATGACGGAACCGTCCGACACAAGCTTAAAAGAAATTTCAGGGTGCGCAAGGGCAAATCGGTTGATCGCATCAGTAATATGCGACAGCTCCGTTTTCAACGTCCTTACGTATTTCAGACGGGCCGGTGTATTATAAAAGAGTTCATCTACAGTGACTGCCAGCCCTTGTCTTGACTTGGCTGCAGAATCTTCAACCACTTCTCCCCCTACCAGAACCAGTCGCCTGCCGGGTTGATTGCTTTGTGCTGTTTCTACAGTAACTTTGGATACAGAGGCGATACTTGGAAGAGCCTCTCCTCTGAAACCTAGGGTCCTGATTCGGAACAAGTCGTCATTGGAAATCAGCTTGCTCGTTGCATGGCGCTCAAATGCAGAAAGCACTTCTTCAGAAGCTATCCCCTCACCGTTGTCAATTACTTGTATTCGGTTCAACCCGGCTTCTTCGACAAACACTTCGATTTTCGAACTGCCTGCATCGATGGCATTTTCCACCAGTTCCTTCACCACTGAAGCTGGACGTTCGATCACTTCACCCGCTGCTATCTGATTGGCCAGGGTGGGCGACATGATTTGGATTTTTGGAGTCATTTGATCACTCAGCCTTTCACTCATCTGTCTTCATTTTGTCCTGCAGCTGACTTAATAGCTGCAATGCTTCGATCGGGGTCGTGTTGAGTACATTTACTTTCTGCAACGCTGCAATCACATCTTTTTCATTAGTCGTCAGATCATCAAAGAGATTCAGCTGCTCCTGCATCCTCAGACTGTCTTCATTCACAGTAACGGGTTGTTCCTCTTTATCTTCGAACAGATGGTCCTCCTTCTGTTCCAGATCAGACAGAATATGTCCAGCCCGGTCAAGGAGCGCGTCCGGAAGACCGGCTAATCTGGCCACCTGCACCCCATAACTTTTATCCGCCGGGCCTTTCATCATTTTGTGAAGAAAGACAAGGTTGCCCTCTTCTTCAACCGCACCAACATGGACATTTTTTAATCCTTCAAGTCTTTCTTCAAGGACTGTCAGTTCATGATAATGGGTTGAAAACAATGTTTTTGCTCTTATTTTATCGTGGACATACTCAATAATCGCTTCCGCAAGTGCCATGCCATCATAGGTGGCTGTCCCCCGGCCAATCTCATCGAACAGAAGCAGACTGTTCTCTGTAGCGTGCTGGAGAGCCTGATTCGTTTCGTTCATTTCGACCATGAAGGTGCTTTGTCCACCGATCAAATCATCCATCGCCCCTATCCGAGTAAACAGTCGGTCAAATACGGGGAGAGCGGCACTTTCTGCGGGTACAAAGCAGCCCATCTGAGCCATAATGACGCTGAGTGCCAGTTGTCTCATAAACGTGCTTTTACCTGACATATTCGGTCCAGTAATCAGAAGTATGGATGTCTCCTTAGTAAGATCCACGTCATTTGGCACATAAGACTGTTCTCCCATAACTTTTTCTACTACAGGATGTCTGCCGTTCCTGATATGGATATCCTGGCTATCAACTGAGAACTGTGGTCTCACGTAGTTGTATTCTTCACTGACCGAAGCGAAACTTTGAAGCACATCAATTTCTGCAACAGCACGAGCCAGCTTCTGCAATCTGTTGATCTCTTCTTTGACCATCTGACGGACATCCACAAACAAGTCATACTCGAGATTTTTTGACTTTTCTTCCGCTTCAAGAATCAGTGCTTCTTTTTCTTTGAGTTCAGGTGTGCTGTATCTTTCAGCATTTGCCAGGGTCTGTTTTCTTTCATAACGCCCTTCTTCCAGTTTGCTTACATTGCCTTTAGACACTTCGATGTAATACCCGAACACTTTGTTGAATCCTATTTTCAGATTCTTTATGCCAGTAGCTTCTCTTTCTTTCTGTTCGAGTTCTGCCATCCAGCGTCTGCCGTTAGTCATGGCTTCCTTATATTTGTCCAGTTGTTCATGGTAGCCTCTTCTGATTATCTCTCCATCAGTAACTGAGATGGGTGGGTCTTCGTCGATAGCCTGCTCGATAAGATCTCGCACGTCATCAATCGGATCCAGCTGACTTAAATAACTATCCCAGATCTTTTTTGTGTTGAGCCTGTCAACGATATCTGTCACGTGAGGAATCTGATCTAAAGACTGCTTGAGTTGGATCAGGTCTCTGGCATTGACCGTCCCAAAGGCTACTCTTCCTGCCAATCTCTCCAGATCATAGATGTTCTTCAGAACCTCGACCAGGTCATTCCGCTCAAAAAAGTGATTAAGCAGACCTTCTACTTTGTCCAGCCGCTCCTCGATCTGCTTCTTCCTTATCAGTGGTTTTTCAAGCCAGGATCTCAGCATGCGTCCTCCCATAGCTGTCTGGGTCTCATCCAGCAGCCAAAGCAAGGTACCCTTTTTTGATCCGTCTCTCAAGGATGTAGTCAGCTCCAGATTTCTTCTGGCATCCTGTCCATACAGCAGAAAGTTTCTTGTTTCATAAAACTGAACTTCCTGAAGGTGGTCCAGACTCCTCATTTGTGTTTCTGACAAGTAAGCCAGCAGCAGATCAATGACTCTGATAAGCGAGCTGTCCTGGACCAATTCAGTCAGACTGGATAATGGGTGCTGATAATCATCTGAAGAAGGATGCGAGACAGACATATTGTAGTGCTGAGCGAGCGTTTCCTGCAGGTCCAGAAATTCTCCCGGTTCAATGATCACTTCCTTACATTGGATCGATACCAGTTCGTTCACTGCTTCCTGAAGGGTCTCCACTTCAGTCACTTTGATTTCACCAGTAGTCAGATCAGCGTAGGACAGACCGATGTGCGGCTGCAGAGACGCCATAGCTGCTATATAATTGTTTTCTTTTGCCTCGACTGTCTTGGATTGCATGACCGTACCTGGCGTGACAACTTGGACAACCTCCCTTTTGACCATTCCCTTGGCCTGTTTCGGGTCCTCCACCTGTTCGCATATTGCCACTTTGTATCCCATTTCTATTAAGGTATCAATATATCCCTTGGCAGAGTGATGAGGCACTCCACACATGGGAATCTGCTCTTCCGCATTCTTATTTCTACTTGTCAAGGTCAGCTCAAGCAGCCGGGCAACCTTTACCGCATCATCAAAGAACAATTCATAGAAATCTCCTAGACGATAAAACAGAAAGGCATATGGATACTGTTTTTTTATTGATAAGTACTGCTCCATCATGGGAGTATGCTTAGTTTTCTGGGGCATTATGCTCACTCTTTCTAATGTCTATTGTTCAATTGGTTAACCGAAGAACGGGTTATCTTCGTCAATACGAATAGGCTTGATATCAACAGCTTTCCCGCTGGTATTATCTATCTCCAGATAACAGCCATTCAATCGCGTCCGACCCGTTTCCGGCACTTCAAACTGGTTAGGCATCTGAGTAGTAAATTTATGAAGAATAGAGTCTTTTTTCATCCCCAAAATACCATCATAGAAGCCTGTCATGCCTACGTCGGTCTGATAGGCGGTTCCTTTCGCTAAGATTCTCGAATCATTGGTCTGCACATGGGTATGTGTGCCAAGAACGGCAGAGACCTCTCCATCCATGAACCAGCCCATTGCTTCCTTTTCGCTAGTTGCTTCTGCATGGAAATCGATAAGGATATGAGGGGTGATTTTTCGTGCATCTTCAACAAGTGCCCGTCCGACCCGAAATGGATCTTCTAAATCAGCCATGAACGTTCGACCGTGAAGATTGATCACTGCCAATGTCTGCTGGTTGATTTTAATATATGCCAGTCCCTTGCCTGGGGTTACATCATTATCAGGATAATTAGCTGGACGAATCAGCTTTTTTTCATTGTCAATAAAGTCAAAAATCTCTCTCTGATCCCAAGTGTGGTTTCCCATAGTGACTAAATCGACCCCTGCTTGTAGAAGCTTTTTATAATCTCTTTCAGTGATCCCCCGTCCCCAAGCTGCGTTCTCACCATTAGCTATCGTTGCCTGAGGTTTATACTTTTCTTTTAACCGTGGAAGCCACTCTCTGACCATATCTACACCAAGTGACCCTACAATATCTCCTATAAATATTACTTTCATACTCAGACCTCTTTTCTAATCGCTCTCTCTATTTTAACAGCTTTATACTCCAAAAATCAAAATCATTCATACTACATAATGGATATAAAAAAGCCAATCATACAGACAAGATGTCTGCATGATTGACCTGTTTGTTATTTAGCGTATTCTACTGTTCTTGTTTCGCGTATAACCGTTACTTTGATGTGTCCGGGATAGTCCATGTCATCTTCTATTTGTTTACGTACATCTCTGGCAAGTTTAGACGTCATGCTGTCATCAAGCTCATCCGGCTTAACGATAATACGCACTTCACGTCCAGCCTGAATCGCGAAACTTTCTTTAACACCCTTATGGCTGTTTGAAATGCGTTCAAGGTTTTCAAGTCTCTGCAGGTAATGCTCCAGGGACTCACTTCTTGCTCCAGGTCTTGCCGCAGATATAGCATCTGCCGCTTCGACTAAGACTGAGATGACAGAAGTAGCTTCGACATCTCCATGGTGGGAAGCAATCGCATTTATTACCGTATCATTTTCCTGATACTTCATCGCGATTTGAGCTCCGATTTCCACATGCGATCCCTCTACTTCACTGTCGAGTGCTTTTCCAATATCATGGAGAAGCCCGGCACGTTTAGCCAGCTGAATGTCTTCACCTAGTTCAGCGGCCATAACCCCAGCAAGTTTCGCAACTTCAATAGAATGGTTCAACACGTTTTGACCATAACTTGTTCTAAAATGCAGACGTCCGACGATTTTCATCAGATCAGGATGAATTGAATGAATGCCTAGATCGAACATGGCTTCTTCTCCGATTTCTCTGATTCTTTCGTCCATTTCCTTACGGGATTTCTCCACAGCTTCTTCGATTCTACCAGGATGAATACGTCCGTCAGAAATCAGTTTTTCAAGTGCCATTTTAGCCGTTTCTCTTCTGATTGGGTCATATCCACTTAAGACGACTGCTTCAGGCGTATCATCAATAATCAGATCCATTCCTGTCAGACTCTCAAGCGTTCTGATGTTACGACCCTCGCGGCCAATGATGCGGCCTTTCATGTCATCATTTGGCAGACTGACCACACTTACAGTTGATTCTGTCACGCGATAAGCTGCACAGCGCTGGATAGCTTGTGTGACTAACGCTTTGGCTTTTCTGTCTGCTTCCACTTTAGCTTTATCCTCATACTGTTTGACCATGATAGCCATTTCACGAGACAAGTCGTCTTCCGTCTGTTTCAGTATAATAGATTTGGCTTCTTCTTCTGACAAAGCTGCAATCGTATGAAGTTTGTTCTGCTGTTCCTCAAGCAGGTCTTTAGCTGCCTGTTCCAGCTCTTCAACTTTTTTCTGACGTGCAGAAAGTTTATCCTCTCTGCTCTGCAGTGAACTTTCCCTTTTTTCCAAAGTACTTTCTTTTCGCCCTAGGTTATCTTCTCTTTGAGCTAGTCGATTTTCCTGGCGAGATACTTCAGATCGACGTTCCTTCAGCTCCCACTCTGCCTCTGTTCGATAAGAATGGATTTCTTCCTTTGCCTCCAGCAACGCTTCTTTTTTCAAAGTTTCAGCTTCTTTATTTGCGTCTTCAACAATGTCTTCAGCTGTTTGTTTAGAATTAGCTAATCTTTTCTCAAAACTCTGTTTTGTAAAATAAGATCCTACAACTACACCAATAATCAAAGCAACGATGATAGCGAAGGCTGTTAAAAGTATGTCCATCTAATCACCTCCGTATCAATATTTTGTTTTCATGTATAAAATAATCAGATATCGATTAAAATATCCTATAAAGGTTATTGTACACAATTAGTTCTGCTTCATTTTTTATAAAATAGAAACATACTAGTTTAATTTTATAGGTCTTTACATCTTCTGTCAACTAGCATTTAAGGGAGCTGACACAGTGAAAATAAAAAAACAACACCCTCCTATTAAGAGGATGCTGAGTCAGATTAATCTAGATCGAGTGTTTCAGGATCCGCACTTTCAATGATTTCTGTATCTTCTTCGTCACCGATGCCATAAGCAGTACGAACTTTCTTCTCAAGTTCTGCACGCATCTCAGGATGGTCGACCAGATACTGTTTTGCGTTTTCTCTTCCTTGACCGATTCTTTCATCACCATATGAGTACCATGCGCCTGCTTTAGTAATAATATCTGCGTCTGATCCCATATCTACGATTTCTCCGACTTGTGAGATTCCTTCGCCATACATAATGTCGACCATAGCCACTTTGAATGGTGGAGCAACTTTGTTTTTGACAATCTTGATTTTAGTACGGTTTCCAGTCATGTCCTGTCCGGATTTAATTGATTCTCCTCTTCTTACTTCCAGTCTCACAGAAGAATAGAATTTCAAGGCACGTCCTCCAGGCGTTGTTTCAGGATTACCAAACATGACCCCGACTTTTTCACGAATCTGGTTGATGAATAGAGCAATAGTCTTCGTCTTGTTGATCGATCCGGATAATTTACGAAGAGCCTGGGACATCAGTCGTGCTTGAAGTCCAATGTGTGAGTCTCCCATTTCTCCATCGATCTCAGCTCTTGGGACCAGCGCAGCAACAGAGTCGATGACTACCATATCAACCGCACCACTTGAAACTAAAGCATCCGCAATTTCAAGTGCCTGTTCACCCGTGTCCGGCTGAGATAAAAGCAGTTCATCAATGTCCACTCCAAGTGCTCTTGCATACTTAGGATCAAGTGCGTGCTCCGCATCGATAAAGGCAGCAATTCCGCCGTTGGCCTGTACTGAAGCTATCGCGTGCAGGGCTACGGTTGTTTTACCGGAACTTTCAGGACCGTAGACTTCAATAATACGTCCTCTCGGGTATCCTCCTATACCTAATGCAACATCCAGTGAAAGTGAGCCACTCGGTACTGTCTTGACCTGAGTGTCCACTTTTTCACCCATTTTCATAATTGACCCTTTACCATAACTTTTTTCGATTTTCTTCATTGCTGTTTCTAATGCTTTTGCGCGATCATCCGCCATTTAATTTCCTCCTGTATCCGTTCACTTGTCTTCTTAAATATAAAATAACTTTCTAATCTCTATGTCTATTTTAGACTGATGTATCAGAAAAATCAAGTTTTTTCGAACATTCATTCGGTTTATTTTTTATCTTCGCCATAAAAAATCGTATTCTCTATAGGCATGTCTTTCAGGACTCGTCTAACAAGTTCCAAGGCATTTTGCACAGCCAGCCGTCTGTTTCTATTCCGCTTATATCCGAAGTGAAAGTGTTTTGAAAATGATTGTTTATCTTTATATGCGATTCCTATATAAACCGTGCCTGGTATCTGGTCTTTAAGCGAACTCGGTCCTGCCACGCCTGTCAGTCCGACACCAATATCGGCATCAAACATAGCTCTGGATTTTTCAGCCATTTCTATCGCACATTCCGGGCTGACTACTCCAAATTTGTTGATTGTTTCTTTAGTGACTTTAAGAACTTTATTCTTTTTATCAGCACTGTAAGTTATTAATCCCCCTTCCAGAATAGAACCAGCAGACAAATCACTTGTCAGATCACTGAGGAAAGCACCTCCAGTCAGACTTTCTGCTGCTGTTATAGTCAAGCTTCGCTCGTTCAGCATATCTTTTATGACATCGGCCAGCCGCTTGTCACCATATCCAAAGAAGTAATCGGGCAATATCTCCATTATATCCTTTTCTATCTCGTCTATGGCTTCATTTCCCTGTTCCTCATTTTCAGCTTTTGCTGTAATTCTGACAGTTATTTCTCCGTCATTTGCATAAACAGCAACTGTGGGATTAGACTGATTTACTACGATATCCTGAATTTTTTCTGCCAGTTGTGCTTCTGTCAGTCCGAAAAACCGCATCACTCTGGAAACGAGCACCTGTTCATCGAGGATGTGCTTGACTATCTCTTCTTTCAGATAATTTTCAACCATCGGCTCCAGTTCGTCAGGTGGCCCCGGTAGGAGGGCATAATGGCGATTGTTCTGGGTCAGCATCATGCCTACTGCCAACCCTGTGTCATTAGTCAGCGGTCTCGAATCTGCAAAAATCAGAGCCTGGAGCTGATTGTTTTCAGGCATATTAAAATCAGAATTTTTATGATAGGTTATGATCTTGTTTTCAGTCTCTTCGTGAAGAATAAGATCGACATCCAAATAATTGGCTAGAGTTTTTTTCGTAATATCATCTTCTGTAGGCCCCAGACCACCAGATAATACAATCAGATCAACTCTTTGTTCAGCTTGCTTAATTGCATCAACCAGTCTTTCAGGGTTATCTCCTACTGTTACATGATGGTACACTTCGACTCCTAAAGCAGCCAGTTCTCTTGACAGGAATGCAGAATTGGTATTGACTACATGCCCAAGCAGCAGTTCCGTTCCTATTGAAATAATTTCTGCTTTCATAATGGCCTCCTATATATAATATTTACCTTTCATTCTATTTATCACTAATATTTTAACACATGAAAAAATAAACCATGTCAAAAAGAATTAAAAAGACATACAGACTCAAACCTGCATGTCTTTCATTATTCATTATTATTCTGAAAAAGTACCTGAGAACACATCTCTTGCCTCGTAAAAATAATTGACTCCTGAATATATCGTAAAGAAGAGACAGACATAGAGAAGGATTGTTCCTATAGAAACATTTAATCCACCAAAAGGAAAATCATTGATCAAAAGAAAAATAATTGCGAACATTTGAGTGTTTGTTTTTATTTTCCCGGGCCAAGCAGCTGCCATGACTGTTCCGCCCTGTTCCACGAGAATCAGTCTTAGTCCTGTGACAGCTAATTCTCTGGATACGATAACTGCCACTACCCATGAAGGAGCCATGCCAAGTTCAACAAGAAGGATCAGCGTCGACATGACCAGCATCTTATCTGCCAGAGGATCAGCGAATTTACCAAAATTTGATACGATGTTCATTTTTCTAGCTAAATAACCATCCAGCCAGTCTGTAAAACTCGCAACTGAAAACAAAATCGCTGCCACAAGCAGCTGAATATCGATATCTGAACCAAACACAGTCAGCGTGCCTAAATTTAGAGGAGCAAGGACCAGTACGATAAATATAGGAATCAGAAAAATTCTGAACAAGGTGATTTTATTAGGTAGATTCATTGTTTCCTCCTGATGAAAAAGACCAGACTGACGAAAGACTGGTCTTTTATCTTTCTATGATTAATTAAATGTGATGAACATTTCCTGTCTTACAGCTGTTGCTGCTTCGGCAAAAGGTAAGGATTCACCATTCAGTTCAATTGAAGTTGCAGGTGCATTTCCTATAACTATCGCAACCTCGGCTGCAGTTCCATCAAATGATACTTCAAGTGTTTCTCCGCTATTGATCATACCCTCTTCGACCGGTGATCCATCTATAGTTATTCTTACCCATGAGGCTGCTCCATCAGCAGACAAACTAAGCGTCTGGTTATCCGGATGAGTGCCTGATATTTCATAAGTCGTAGTTGAGGCCGTTCCATCTATTTCTTCAATGGACTGCTCTTCACTGTCCTCACCATTTTCTTCTTCAGTATCCTCTTCATCATTGCCCGACTCATCGTCACCGGTGTCTTGAGAATCTTCCTCCAGATCTTCTTCGGTATCTTCTTCTTCCGCATCGTCATTGTTGTCGACTTCAACAACACCAGCGCCCTCATCACCCTGGATAAAGGAATCACTGTCACCATTTCCAGCGCCACTGGTTACAGCTAAATATATTGCAAAGATAATTGCGATCACGAGCAGTACGATGAGTATTGTAGGAAGACTATCCTGTACCGTGGCCATAAACCCGGTCCGTTTAGTCTTAGAACGTGTCTGGGTGTTCTGAACACTTTTCGAGTATGTCGTTTCACTTACTTGAGGAATACTGTCCATATGATTATTGATCAGTTCTTCTCCATTTAATCCAACTGAATCTGCGTATTGTTTAATAAAAGCACGCGCATAAAAATTGCCTGGTAATACATCAAGGTTGCCTTTTTCAACAGCAATCAGATAGCGTTTTTGTATCTTCGTAATCTGCTGCAGATCATCCAGCGTGTACCCTTTAGCTTGACGAGCTTCTTTTAATTTCTCTCCTATTTCGTTCAAACTGTTTCACCTGCCTAGAGTATTTCATTTATTTATATGATTTAAAAGTCATTTCGTTTAAAGTTGTCATGATACAATGCAGGAAAAGAATGTGTTATATTCCATCCATCTTTACAAAGTATACCATAAGTGACTATACTCGTATAGTGAATAAACCCTCTAATCAAGAATCAATTTTTAACTTTTTAAGAATTTATTACAGCTATTGTGTATGTCAGCTGAGATAATGTATATACATACAACAAAAGGAATGTTATACATTCAAAAAACCAGGCACAAAATCGTATCAAAGATTTTGTGCCTGGTTATTTACATTAATTTGCGTAATTCATCAGCTTTATCAGTTTTTTCCCATGAGAGATCAACATCAGTTCTACCGAAGTGCCCATAAGCAGCTGTCTGTTTGAATATAGGTCGTTTAAGATCCAGCATTTTAATGATTCCAGCTGGTCTAAGATCAAAGAGTTCTCTTACAGCATTGATTAATCGCTCATTTGATATTTTCCCAGTTCCAAACGTATCGATAGAAATCGATACAGGCTGTGAAACACCAATAGCATAGGCTAGCTGAACTTCTACTTTATCTGCCAAATCCGCTGCTACTATGTTTTTAGCAATGTATCTGGCTACATAACTGGCTGAGCGGTCTACCTTTGTTCCATCTTTGCCGGAGAATGCTCCTCCACCATGACGAGCATATCCGCCATATGTGTCGACGATAATTTTTCTTCCTGTCAATCCTGCATCTCCTTGTGGTCCCCCCACTACGAAGCGCCCTGTCGGATTGATATAGTATTTCGTGTCATTATCCAACCATTTGGAAGGAATGACCTGAGTGATTACTTTCTCCATAATATCTTTTTCTAACAAATCTGCTGTGATATCCGGTCTATGCTGAGTACTGATGACAACAGCATCTATTCGTCTAGGATTATCATTTTCATCATACTCTACAGTTACCTGAGCTTTTCCGTCAGGTCTTAAATAATCCAAGCTTTTATTCTTCCTGACTTTAGCAAGCTGGCGCGTTAGTTTATGACTAAGCGAGATAGGCAATGGCATAAGCTCTGGCGTTTCTTTAGTTGCATAGCCAAACATCAGACCCTGGTCACCTGCACCTATTTTATCCAGTTTATCCTGAGCTTCTGACTTGTACTCAATCGAGTCGTCTACACCTACTGCAATATCTGGTGACTGATCATCAATCGACACCACTACTGCACATGTATCTGCGTCAAATCCGTATTTTGCACGGGTATAGCCTATGTCTCTAATAGTATCACGTGCAATTTTCTGCATATCGACATAAGTTTCTGTGCGTATTTCTCCTGCTATCAGAACGAGTCCTGTCGTAACTAATGTCTCACATGCAACTCTAGCTTCCGGATCTTTAGAAAGGATTGCATCTAAAATAGCATCACTGATTTGATCAGCAATTTTATCCGGGTGACCTTCCGTTACAGATTCTGAAGTAAATAATCTTTTTTCCATTAAATATTCCCCCTAATTTGTTCGGTTACAAGGCTTCCGACCGGTTGTGGCCGTCCTATCGGGAATTCATTGTAAACCTTAACCATTTTACCACAAATCAGAAATAAATACACGCTGCAGTTTTAGACTGGGCATATGCATTAATATAACCCCACATCATATAGAGGAATATGATATGATTAATAAGAATATAATAAAAGGAGTTGACTCTATGTCCACTTTGAACAACACGAAAAACATTGAAGTTATTCTTTATCTGCTTACGCCCGTTATTGGCCTATCCTATTCTATAATGTATGAACCGATAACATTACTTCCTCTTGTAATGCTTCTTACATATTTGTATAGCTTGAAAAGATTTGAAAAGAATAGCCAATCAGCCAGGGTTTCTAAATGGACTACACTTATCTTGCTGCTGGTGTCCTTAACTTATTTTTCTTACATTTATTCGCTCTTCTCACTTATATTATTATCCTCGACTGCTTTACTGTTGGGGTTGAAGCCTCAATTTTACAGCTATAATTTAATTACAGTGTACAATGTAATTAAATTGTTTTTACTGGTCGTCATTATGAACGCTTTTGCATTTTACAGTCAGACTCTTTTTATTTCCGCACGACTTATTCTATTTCTAATCATCCTATTCGTGATGTTCTCATTAACTTACATTAAAAATACCAAAAAAAGGAACCCCACTGGATGAGGTTCCTTTTTTACGTTTTTGACATAAAGCGGGTGAGGAGAATCGAACTCCCGACATCAGCTTGGAAGGCTGGGGTTTTACCACTAAACTACACCCGCATCATTATCATAGGTATATGGCGCTGGACAGAGTCGAACTGCCGACACACGGAGCTTCAATCCGTTGCTCTACCAACTGAGCTACAGCGCCTGTAAAAGCGGTCCCGACGGGAATCGAACCCGCGATCTCCTGCGTGACAGGCAGGCGTGATAACCGCTACACTACGGGACCTGTAAATATTCGAAAAGTTTATACTTGTAAACTTCTCAAGAAGCAACAATGTTTCAATAAGATACACTGTGGACTGGTGTCCAAGTGTACCATGTCTGTAATCACTGAAGCATCAACAGATATGGTAAAGGAGGATGTGGGATTCGAACCCACGCGTGCTTTTACACACCTGACGGTTTTCAAGACCGTTCCCTTCAGCCGGACTTGGGTAATCCTCCATTAAAGTAATACTATTTAATTACTATGACCCCTACGGGATTCGAACCCGTGTTACCGCCGTGAAAGGGCGGTGTCTTAACCGCTTGACCAAGGGGCCTATAAAATTAAAAAACGGAGAAGGAGGGATTTGAACCCTCGCGCCGGGAAAACCGACCTACACCCTTAGCAGGGGCGCCTCTTCAGCCACTTGAGTACTTCCCCATACCAATTAAAAATTGATATAATGGGCCTAAGTGGACTCGAACCACCGACCTCACGCTTATCAGGCGTGCGCTCTAACCGGACTGAGCTATAGGCCCCAAATAAATAGGCTGTATTTCAATAATACAAAGCGGGTGAGGAGAATCGAACTCCCGACATCAGCTTGGAAGGCTGGGGTTTTACCACTAAACTACACCCGCTAAAACGGTCCCGACGGGAATCGAACCCGCGATCTCCTGCGTGACAGGCAGGCGTGATAACCGCTACACTACGGGACCTTACGATTTATTCAACCTCTATGAGGTCGTCACACTGTGGACTGACGTCCAAGTGTATCATGTCTGTAATCGCTAAAGCTTCAACAGCCATGACAATTGCGGAGGCAGGACTCGAACCTGCGACCTCCGGGTTATGAGCCCGACGAGCTGCCAACTGCTCTACTCCGCGATAATATAAAAACCATTTAAGGTTACACTGCAAGCGGACGCTTGAGTGCCCCATGGCTGTAATCGCTGAAGCGTCAACAGCCATGGCAATGGACCTTGCAGGACTCGAACCTGCGACCGAACGGTTATGAGCCGTTTGCTCTAACCAACTGAGCTAAAGGTCCGCTTCCATAGCGGCGGAGGGGATCGAACCCCCGACCTCACGGGTATGAACCGTACGCTCTAGCCAGCTGAGCTACACCGCCATTTTAATACTAATCGGGAAGACAGGATTCGAACCTGCGACCCCTTGGTCCCAAACCAAGTGCTCTACCAAGCTGAGCTACTTCCCGAATGTAAAAGTGCACCCTAGAGGAGTCGAACCTCTAACCGCCTGATTCGTAGTCAGGTACTCTATCCAATTGAGCTAAGGGTGCTTTATAAGATCCAATGCCGAGGGCCGGAGTCGAACCGGCACGGAGAAAACTCTCCGCAGGATTTTAAGTCCTGTGCGTCTACCAATTCCGCCACCCCGGCCGGAAACATAAATCGTATATAAGGACAATTGGAATCGGTTTAAGCGGAAGACGGGATTCGAACCCGCGACCCCCACCTTGGCAAGGTGATGTTCTACCACTGAACTACTTCCGCTGGTAATAAAACAAAAATGCCGGCTAAAGGATTTGAACCCTCGACCCACTGATTACAAATCAGTTGCTCTACCAACTGAGCTAAGCCGGCTCAATGTTATGCGGATGGAGGGACTTGAACCCCCACGCCGTGAAGCGCTAGATCCTAAATCTAGTGCGTCTGCCAATTCCGCCACATCCGCATGTGGTATATATAAGATTGCTCTTATATATGAGCCGTACAGGATTCGAACCTGTGACCCACTGATTAAAAGTCAGTTGCTCTACCAACTGAGCTAACGGCTCATGGATCTATGGAGGTTAACGGGCTCGAACCGCTGACCCTCTGC
>NZ_BAAGIR010000009.1:0-41882 GCF_054658155.1 Alkalibacterium sp. m-11 | reverse complement strand
TCGGAGGTGAGTATATGTCTGACAAAGAACGCGTAGAAATACGTATGCCAAAAGTTATTCTAGAAAAAGTAGACGCATACCAAAAAGAAAATGGACTGCCTACAAGAACGGCAGCTATCCTTGAACTGATAAGAAAAGGTCTTGAGAAATAACTTCAAGCTATCGCTTGACCGAAATTCATCTCCCACTTTCACTGGTGCTTCGTACCCATACGTTTAGAAGTGGGAGACTTCTTTCGGAATTACGTTAAAATGGTCCGGAACAACTCATCCCTGATTTTTCGTCGTTCTCTCGTTCCGACGATGTACCTTAAGCTCACTTTTACCCAGTTGTCATCAAAAGAGACAAAGACCTGTGGCTTGAGTGACGCATTCTCAATTCTATACCGGCGTTTCATTTCTGTCCATTCGCGGTCGGACTGCTCATGATACGTACCGATCACACCCTCAGCTACTTCCAGAAGCATAGCACGGGCAAAATCGATGTCACTACTGAAACGCAAGGGGACATGTATTTCATCCCATAAAAACTGGAAATCAGGTGTATAGTTATAGACGGGGGCCGTAAAAATCGAACTGTTGGCTCCCCGGACGATCCGTCCTGTGTACTGGTCGCCGTCGACCCATTCTTCCATTTCCATAAGAGTGGTCCTGAGTACACCAATATCAATGACATCCCCTTTCGTACTCCCCATCAGCACCCGGTCACCTGTATTGAAAAAGTCTCCGAACAGGATCGCGAACCAACCGGCGAAGCTGACGATGACCTCTCTTAAGGCATATGTCACCCCGGCACCGGCCAGCCCGATAGCTGTGGTAAATCCAGTCAGGTTGCTTCCAAAGATTTAGAGGAACAGAATGGCCAGCATCAGATTGTTGATCCATTTCGCTACCTTTCGCGTGACATACCAGTTGCTAGTATTCTGCAGCCGATTATACATCCGTTTTAACAGCAGACGTCTGATGACGAGCAGGACTGACGCGACCAGTATGAAGATAATGGTGTTGGCTGCCAGCGGATAAGTATCAGCGGTTGTCGTGAGCCATTCTAGCATAAAATCCCTCCCTCAATCACCTAAGGGCTAAGCTCCCTAGATGCTCTTTATACCTATTTAGTTTACCAGTAATTCATTGAAAATTTGAAATGAATGCATTTAAGTCGCTTGGCAATCAACCAAAACGTCCTAACAGGATTTACGTAGATTTTTGAAAACGCTAATAAACAGTCTTGACATCTCAGTCTCGTATGTGGTTCAATAATAACGAACGCTCAGATTGTTACTGTTAAATCAGGCTATACTGCATGCATTCAACTATGTATTAGTCGACTGATTCGTCTCGAAGGAGAGGCGCCCATTATGAAGATAAAGAAAATTATTAACAACAACATTGTTCAGTCAATGGACGAAAACGCACATGAAGTACTGGTCATGGGTAAAGGCATCGGCTTCAAAAAGTCTCCCGGTGATCAGATCAATTCTGAAGCGGTCGAGAAAGTGTATACGATTACACCCGACCTGCCGACGAACAAACTGACTCAATTGCTTTCAAAAGTAAAACTGGAACATCTGCAGGTGGCTAACGAAATTATTAGTTACGCACGCGTGTCCCTGGGAAAGAAATTAAGTGAGAACATTTACCTTACACTGACTGATCACATCGATTATGCTATCGAACGGCATCAGTCGAATCTTCCAATCAAGAATGCCCTGCTCTGGGAAATCAAGCGTTTCTACAATCATGAATATCTGATTGGGAAAGAAGCCTTGGCCATTATTGAGAAAAAACTCGGTATCCGTCTACCGGAAGATGAAGCCGGCTTTATCGCGCTTCATCTTGTAAACGCTGAACTTGATATGTCCAAAGTCAGTCAGGTCACGGAAATGACGCATATCATCCAGCGGATCATCAACATCATCAAGTACCATTACAAAATGGATCTGGATGAGTATTCTCTGAATTACGAACGCTTCATCACTCATCTGAAGTTCTTCGTTCACCGCCTCTTCAGTGGGGTCGAACTTGAAGAAGACAAGGATGCTGGCTTTCTGTTCATGCTGAAAGACCGTTACAAGGAAGAATACGAATGTGCTCTGAAAGTCAGGGAGTATATCATCAAAGAGTTCGGACGCGATCTGAAAGAGGATGAGATGATTTATCTCACGATTCACATCAGACGCATCACCAATTAAATACAAGAGGATTGTCACTATTCAATTAGGCTATACCTGAATTTATTCTTTATCCACATTGTGGAGGAGGGTTTATTTAGGTATTTTTTATTGCTCAAATTATAATTTTGGAGGAAAGCTATTATGGATTACAAGAAATTAGCCAGCACCATTCTTGGTGAAGTCGGCGGAGAAAAGAATATCAATGCGCTCGGTCACTGTGCGACCCGTCTGCGTTTCAACTTGAAAGACGACAATAAACCGAATACCGATACGCTGAAAAATACACCCGGAATTATGGGTGTCGTGTCAAAAGGTGGACAGTATCAGGTCATCATTGGAAGTGATGTCGGCAGCGTCTACCGTGAAATCACACATCAGGCTCCAGGACTGGACGATGAAGGAGAAGAAACTGGAGAAGATGACCGCTCAGCAGTCGCAAAGGTCATCGATACGATCACAGGAATCTTCACTCCTATCCTGCCAGCCATTACTGCTGCCGGTATGCTTCAAGCCGTCTTATCAGTCCTTGTCGTATTCAATTTAGTCAGCAATGAAAGTCAGACGTATCAAGTGGTTCAATTCATGGCCGATTCAGCCTTTTATTTCTTACCTATTCTACTGGCCATGTCATCTGCTCAGAAATTCAAGACTAATGCCTATCTGGCAGCTATGATCGGTGGGATTCTACTCCATCCTAACTTTATTGCCATGGTTGAAAATGCGGAAGCAACTGGTGGGATCAGTCTGTTTGGACTGCCAGTATCACCGATCACTTATTCGTCATCCGTTATCCCGATCATCCTGTCAGTCTGGTTCATGTCCTACGTTGAACCGATTGCCGACCGGGTGTCACCAAAAGCAATCAAGTTCTTCAGTAAACCATTAATTACAATTGCCGTAGTCGGTACTGTAGCTATCGTAGCGATTGGTCCATTAGGCCACTTTGTCAGTGACATTATTTCATCCGGCATTCAAGGTCTGGAAAATATTGCGCCATGGCTCGTTCCAACTATTCTGGGTGCATTCACCCCTCTGATGGTTGCAACAGGAACACACTATGGAATCGTTCCGATCGGAATCAACAACCGTATGGTCAATGGATACGACACAGTCATTTACCCAGGAATGCTTGCATCCAACGTTGGACAAGGTGCAGCAGCCCTAGCTGTTGGTTTCAAATCTAAGGATTCAACGATCAAGCAATTAGCTTCCTCAGCCGGATTAACTGGCTTGTTCGGAATTACAGAACCCGCTCTTTACGGGGTCAACTTACGCTACAAGACGCCTCTGATTGGAGCTATGATAGGCGGAGGAGTCGGCGGACTCTATACAGGTATTACGCGTGTCCGTAACTTTGCGGGTGGATCTCCAGGCTTGCTGACATTACCAGGATACATTGGTGATGACACACTTGAATTTTTCATCAACGCATCAATCGGGGCAGCAATCTCTATCGCTATTGCTTTCACTGTCTCATATATTCTATTTAAAGACCCTCAGCCTTCTGAAGACGAACTGGCTAAAAACAGTGAGGCCGTTACTGATCCGAAAGCAAGCGAACTAGGATCGGCTTCTTCAGAAAAAATAACTGAAACAATCGTTTCTCCGATGAAAGGCGAAGCCGTTGACTTGGTCGAAGTTAATGACGGCATGTTCTCCGAAGAGATCCTTGGAAAGGGACTGGCTATACGACCCGATGAAGGACTCGTCAAGGCACCGGTTGAAGGAACAGTCACAGCCGTATTCGATTCAAAACACGCCATCGGCATTACAACAGACTCCGGTATGGAACTGCTGATTCACGTGGGTATAGATACTGTTCAGTTAAACGGTGAAGGCTACGATTATGTTGTCGAAAAAGATCAGCGCGTTGCTGCTGGCGATGATTTGATCACGTTCGACTTGAATTTCATTATTGACCAGGGATTCGACACGACCACACCGATTGTCATCACTAATTCGGTTGATTATCAGGATATTTTGAACCTCACAAATCTAGATGTCGACTTTGGTGACAAGATCATTCGTGCCATGCCTTAATCAGAAATAGACATACAAAAGCGGACCGCTTCCTTGATGGGAGACGCGGTCCGCTTTTTTTAGTTATCTAAATTTGGTTGCATCGATGAGTTTAAAGGCACGCCTGACTGCTCGTTCCAGTAGCTCAGGTCCTTTGTCCATCGCTTCTTTCAAAGTCATCGGTGCGTCCACGATCGGCAGGACAGCTTGGATATGTTCTTCCGGAACATCTGCTAGACCTTCTTCGATTTTTCCGGCAAACAGAATCACTGGGACATCAGTTTCCCTGCACATGCGGCTGATCCCTACAGGAACCTTACCTTGAAGAGACTGGGTATCGAATTTTCCTTCTCCAGTAATTACCAGGTCTGCATCATTTAAAAGAGCCTTGAAGTTGCCTCTATCAGCCAATAGAGTCAGGCCGCTCTGGAAGGTGCATCCAAAAAAGGATAATGCCGCAAACCCAATTCCCCCAGCAGCTCCCGCTCCTTCTATTTCAGTCATCTTACTCTGTGTGCACTCTTCAACTAGGCGGGCATATTCAGCCATTGCCTTGTCATAGTCTGGCAGCTCATCTTTGGATAGCCCCTTCTGTTCCCCGAATACATAGACGGCTCCGTTCTGTCCCAAAAGAGGGTTGGACACATCCGAAGCCAGCTCCCATTTCACAGAAGTCACCCGTTCATCCAGTTCAGAGGCATCTATGGCTTCGACTGCTTTTAAATTAACGGGCAATACTGGAAGTGACTTTCCTTCTACATCTTTAAATATTACCCCTAGCGCCTGAAGCATGCCTATTCCTCCATCGGTTGTCGCACTGCCGCCCAGACCAAGTATAATTGTTTCAGCCCCGTAATCAAGCGCCTGTCTGATCTGTTCCCCCACACCGTAACTGGTATGATTTTCAGGATGAAAAGTTTTAGGATCTGCCTGAATGATTCCGGCCCCTTCTGCGACTTCAATGACCGCTGTCTTATTTTCTTCAATCCATCCCCATCGGCCCTGATAAGGCTGACCGTTGACGCCAGTAATGGTCCGGGTGATCACTTCTCCTTTTTCTGCTCTGACGAATGCATCTACTGTGCCTTCTCCGCCGTCAGCGATAGGAAAGCTTACGACTTCATGATGTGGCAGTGCATCGATCACCGACTGATTTGCCTCTTCGCTAGTCATTGACCCCTTGAATGAATCGATTGCTGCAATAATTTTCATCTGACCGTGCTCCTTTTAATAATTAGTAAGATGTTGACTGATCATCACTTGATCAGTCTTCCCTATTTAAGGTTATTGGTTGGAAATCTGCTTTATTTTGATGGTGCATGAATGTAGCACTCGAACTCAGTTGGGTTTTCCGTTTGAGTTACGGTGCCTAACCTTCAAACACGTGCCTATCTCTACTTACTTATATTACCAAAAAAATAGCAAGCTTTTACTTTTTCATAGAATAATAACCTTAATCACTCTACTAAGATCGTCGTTATGTAAACTCGCTCAGGCGATTTTTTCATTCTTAATCTTTCAATACAATCTGTGACAGGATACACCCCGATCTGACAAGAACATTGTTAAAACAGGATTTAAATTTGTCTTTATTTTATGTATACTATATAGGGGTTTTTGTGCCCTTTTTCTATTTTTTACCAAATACGATTTACAGGAGAGATTATTTTGCAAAGAACAGTTGGGACAGTTGTCCGCGGGCTACGTAGTCCGATCATCAATGAAGGCGACAATATGGAATCGATTGTTGTAGATACGGTACTTGACTCTGCTAAGGCAGAAGGCTATGAGATTATGGATCAGGATATCGTAACGATTACTGAATCCATCGTAGCCCGTGCTCAAGGTAACTATGCTACTTTGGATCACATCGCAACAGACGTCGGAAGAAAATTTGATGGCGAACCGGTCGGAGTTGTTTTCCCGATCCTCAGTCGTAATCGTTTCTCAAACATTTTAAGAGGTATCGCCCGAGGAACTGGCAAAGTTGTTCTTCTGCTGAGTTATCCTTCTGATGAAGTGGGTAATCACCTGGTCTCGCTGGATGAATTAGACGACCACGGCATCAATCCATGGTCAGATGTCTTGAGTGAATCGGAATTCCGTAATTACTTTGGCTACAAGGCTCATCCATTTACTGGCGTCGACTATATCGATTACTATAAATCACTGGTAGAAAATGAAGGCGCAGAATGTGAAGTTATTTTTTCTAATGATGCGAAAACTATTGTTAACTATACTAAAAATGTATTGGCCTGCGATATTCACAGCCGTTTCCGCACGAAGCGTCTGGTCAAGGCTGAAGGTGCTGAAAAAGTGTTCGGTCTGGATGATATCCTGTCTGAATCATTGGACGGCAGCGGCTATAATTCTGAATACGGTCTATTAGGTTCTAATAAGGCAACTGAGGAAACCGTCAAACTTTTCCCTAATAATGGTCAGCCTCTAGTGGAAGCGATCCAGGCACGCCTGAAAGAAGAAACCGGGAAGACAGTTGAAGTCATGATTTATGGTGACGGCGCGTTTAAAGACCCAGTCGGGCAAATTTGGGAACTGGCGGATCCTGTGGTATCTCCTGCTTATACAAGCGGTCTGGACGGTACACCTAACGAAGTGAAACTGAAATACCTTGCCGACAACAACTTTGCTCATTTAAGAGGAAACGAACTGAAAGCAGCTATCTCAGAACACATCGTAAATAAAGGGGCGGATCTAGTTGGACAGATGGAAGCTCAGGGAACGACACCTCGTCGCTTAACTGACCTGATTGGCTCACTTTCTGACCTGACGTCAGGAAGCGGAGATAAAGGGACACCAATTATCTTCATCCAAGGATATTTCGATAACTACACGCATTAATAAAGCGCTCAGTTAATTAAAGCAGCAGAACTGGTCTGAATCTTACATCCGATCAGCTCTGCTGCTTTTTGTGATAACTGGCGTTTCTATTCTTTTACAGTTAGTCTGCCATCCGTGTTCAGCCATAGGATCAGGTCCGCATCTGAGAACTGGCTCAGTACACGTTCGGCATTTACCTTATCTGTTCGCTCATAGTGACGACGTGCTTCTTCATGAGTGGCTCCTCCCCGCTGCTTCCGGTTTACAAGCCGATCTGTCAGCGTATTGATATCTGACTCGATGAAAACAGAATAGTCGCACAACTGACGAAAGTCTGCCCACCCTGGCTGATCAAGAAGCAGATAATTACCTTCGACGAGAACAATATCTGCATCAACCTTCACTGTTTCATCTGATACATCATGAAGTAGACGATCGTAAGTCGGCCACAGGACCTCCTGCTTGTTTTTCAGCTCCTGAATCGTTACGTATAAGCGAAGTCTGTCAAATGTCTCAGGAATACCTTTAAAGGTCCTCAGAGGGAATACGGCACCTTCTCTTTCGATGTCATTTGAATCAAGATAAGTATTGTAATGATGAAACCCGTCCATTGCAGCAGCCTGAAATTTAAAAGGCGTATCTATTTCTTTATATAAGTCTTCCAAAAACAGCGATAAAGTCGTTTTTCCGGCTCCCGGTGGTGCTGCGAGGTAGACAATGACTCGGTTACCTTTTTCAGTACGCATGGTCACCAGTTTCTGAAGCAATGGTAGAAAAATCTCCGTTACTTCTTCACTCGTGTAGCTGGCTTCAACTGGGAGCCCTGTCACCGTATATGTCTTCTTATGCATCTGGACGGTCCTCTCCTTCATCTGTGAATCCAGGTATGTCCTTTTCATCATAATACACACGTTCCATGCATAAACCTTCCGGTGCTAACGTTTTTCCTGCTGCCTCACGGTCTCTGGCCTGAATGATCAGCGGAATATCTGAAGCCAGTCGCTTACCAGAAGCCACTTCCACCAGAATCCCCATCAGGATCCGAATCATATTATATAAAAATCCGTTGCCTACAAAGGTGAATACCCACGTATTCGAGCTGGTGTCCCATTCGACCGAGGCTTGATAGATCGTGCGGACTTTGTCTTCCACCTCCGACTTAGTCGACGCAAAGCTGGTAAAGTCATGGGTGCCTATGAGATAAGTCATTGCTTCTTCAACCGGCTCCAACGTCATCGGGTAACGATGGTGATAAGCATAATTCCTGATGAACGGATCCCTGAACTGATTATTGTCTATTGTATACTTGTACATCTTCCCTTTAGCCTGGAAGCGTGAATGAAAGTCTACATCGGTCAATTCTACATTAGTCACGGTTATGTCTTCCGGCGTCATGCTGTTCAGACCAATATGCATCCTCTTTGGCTCGATATAGAAGGGAAAGTCATAGTGAACAACCTGTCCTCTTGCATGGACTCCTGCATCAGTCCGTCCAGCTCCGTGGACTTTGACTGTGTGACCTTTGGACATCTTCTTCAGAGTATTTTCCAGCTCACCTTGAATCGTCCGTTTGTCCGGCTGCACCTGAAACCCAGAAAATTCGGTGCCGTCGTAACTTAGAACACATTTATACCTGTACGTTGTCATTTTACTTACTTCCTTTAACTTTTCATTTTGCTTGAGAAGTCTACATCTCTGTAAATACTAGTTTATTGAAAAAATATAGCGCGGATTAAACTTCACACCACTTTTACGGTGTACCACTTCTTAGTCAATTAACTACACAGCCAAACCCTATTAATAGTTGATCAGTCAGTCGTTTCTTCAAAAATGTCATCTTCAACCTCAAGCTGATCTATCTCATTAAAGTCAGCATATTGCGTATCTACTGTAAGTATCACTGAAGCTAATTCATTTTCTGCTTCTACTAAGAGGTCCAGCTGTTCTATCAACTGGGTTTCTGCATCAACGATGACCTCAAGAATCAATTCAATATCCTCTTCCTCGAATCCGTCAATTGTGAGACTGAATGGTACCTCAAAAGCATCCCACACGTCCTGATCATAGCCAGTGTAGCTTAGAATAAGATTGTCTTCTTCCACCTCAGCTGTAATGTATTCTTCGGAGTTTATTATTGCTTCAAGGACCGTTCTATAGCTAGTTTCTTCCGTGTCGCTGGCTTCCCCGGCTACTTCCTGCCAGCCACTTCCATCATGAATATAATACGTCGATCCATCAAAGTATATCTCGTTGGATACTTCAACACCATCCTGTTCATTGGTTATAATAACGTGACCCGAATCAAAGTCACCGATGATACGTGCATCAAGTCTGGCTCTGTTTACTGTCGATTGACCCATAGCATCGGTCTCAGCCGATAAATTGATATCTGTGCTGTAACTGTCAAGATTACTTTCAGCCTCCTGCATGTAAGATACCCAATTATCATCTAAATCGTTGGGGATTCCACCTCCCATCATGCCACATCCTGTGAGTAGAGTCCCACCTAAAACTGTCCAGACAATTTTTCTTTTAATCGTCATCTTTTTCACCTCGTCAGATTAATGTATGTAACAGATACTCCTTATCCTATCGCTATCTTAACACATATGGTTAGTCATTATATCAAAAAAACAGGGATAAAGATAAGCATCTTCATCCCTGTTGATTAAGTTCTCAGTACAAATAATGCGGCCGACAGAAGGCCAAATGCCACCATTGTCATGGTATCTCTGTTGACCCATTCCAGCTGGCGGTACTTGGTACGTCCTTCTCCACCTTTGTAGCCTCGTGCTTCCATAGCCGTAGCCAGTTCTTCAGCCCGGTTGAATGAGCTGACAAACAGAGGAATCAGTAGCGGTACGATAGCTTTCATCTGCTGGTAAATATTTCCTTCACCAAAATCGATGCCTCGCGCACGCTGGGCATTCATGATCTTCTCCGTTTCATCCATTAACGTTGGAACAAAACGTAAGGCGATCGACAGCATCAAGGCAATTTCGTGAACAGGCACTTTAACTGCAGCAAGCGGTCGCAGCAGGTACTCGATGGCATCCGTCAGAGACAGCGGCATCGTCGTCAGCGTCAGGATTGTCGACATGAAAATGATCAGGACGAATCGCATGAAGATGAAAACCCCATTCAGAAGCCCTTCCTGTGAAATAACGACTGGCCCGAATCTGAACCAGATCGTCGATCCGCTCGTAAACAGAATCTGTAGAATTACTGTAAAGAGGATCAGCCAGATCAGTGGCTTCACACCATTGATAAAGAATTTAGGGTTGATTTCAGACAGCTTGACGGCCGTCAGAACAAAAATGGTCAGAAGCACATAGGTCAGCCAGTTATTAGCCAGGAAGATGATGATAATGAACCAGATGGCTCCCATCAGCTTCGCACGAGGGTCCAGACGGTGAATAAATGAGTCACCCGGGATATAACGTCCGAATATCAGTTTTTCCATCATAATCCTTCACCTGCTTTGCTCGCTAGCTTATCTTTCATCTGCTGGGCCAGCTCATCTGTTGTCAAAGGCAGCGGATCAAATGTCCACTCGAACTTTTCTTCTAGCTCATGAGCAAAACGGACGGTTGACGGCACACCCAGCTGCATGCTGGATAACCAGCCGGCTTCCTTGAACAGCTCTCTCGGGTGTCCTTCTTTCATGACTGTTCCTTTTTCAAGAACGATCATGTGATCAGCGTATGTCGCCACATCATCCATCTGGTGCGTCACCAGCACAACAGTCAGTCCCTGTTCCTTGTAGAGAGTATAGAACATATCCATAATCTCCTTGCGTCCCTGAGGATCCAGACCTGCTGTCGGCTCATCCAGAACCAGAACTTCCGGTTCGAGAGCCAGCACTCCAGCTATAGCCACGCGGCGCATCTGGCCCCCGGACAAGTCAAAAGGTGACCGTTCCATAAAGGATTCGTCCAGTCCAACGAGCGGCAGGAGTTCTCTGGCTTTCTCGAGGCCTTCTTCTTCGGACAGGCCGAAGTTCTTCGGTCCGAATGCAATATCTTTGCCAACCGTCTCTTCAAACAGCTGAGCTTCCGGAAACTGGAAAACGATCCCGACTTTTTTACGCAGAGACTTGAGTCCCTTATTCTCAGAAAAGTTTGTGATGACCCGGTCGCCGATAGTCACTTGACCACTCGTCGGCTTTTTCAGCGCATTCAGATGCT
Organism: Alkalibacterium sp. m-11; assembly: GCF_054658155.1. Lineage (NCBI taxonomy): Bacteria > Bacillati > Bacillota > Bacilli > Lactobacillales > Carnobacteriaceae > Alkalibacterium > Alkalibacterium sp. m-11. Next base: position 30,665 of record NZ_BAAGIR010000009.1, on the reverse strand, counting down.
GAAGTACAGTCGACTTTCCACTTCCGGTATGTCCGACGATGGCAGTAAAGGAACTGTCTTTGATCGTCAGATTGATATCATGAAGCGCTCTACTCTGGAAGGGTGTACCCGGCTGATAGGTGTAGCCTACTTCTTCGAAACGTATGTCCATAGCCAGTCAACCATCCCTTCTTCAGTCAGATAATCCTTGGGCACATCAATGCCCTCTTTCTTAAGTGATGCCTTCAATCTTTCAGGGAAGGGCAGATCCAGTCCCATTTCGACAAGTTTTTCTCCATATGAAAAGATCGTTTCCGGAGTCCCTTCCTGGATCATCTGGCCGTCTCTCATGACCAGTACCCGGTTGGCAGCTGCCGCTTCGTCAATATCATGAGTGATGGACAGGACAGATAAGTTCTCCTGCTCCTTCACTTCCTTGACTGTACGCAGAACTTCTTCTCTTCCCTGAGGATCAAGCATACTGGTTGCTTCATCAAGGATCATGATGTCCGGTCTCAGTGCAACGATTCCTGCAATAGCTACACGCTGCTTCTGACCTCCGGATAGACGGGCTGGTTCACGTTCAGCAAACTCGAGCATGTTCACTTTTTCCAGAGCTGTTCGGACCCGTTCAAGCATCTCTTCTCTGGGAATACCCAGATTCTCGAGTCCAAAGGCTACATCATCCTGAACAGTCGATCCGACAAACTGGTTATCAGGGTTCTGAAAGACCATGCCGACCATTTCACGAATGGACCAGACATTCTTTTCATTCAGCTCAAGACCGCCGACAGCAACTTCTCCACTATCGGGTTCGATCAGTCCGTTGACCGTCTTGGCCAATGTAGACTTACCAGAGCCGTTAGGTCCGATGATCGCAACCCATTCGCCTTTATTGATTGAAAAAGAAACACCCTTCAGAGCAGGACGCTGATCTTCATCATCATATGTGTAAGTGACGTTTTTAACGTTTATAATTTCAGACATGATTTACCTCAACTTTTTGATTCAGTCTTTAAGTGCAGCGTCTTAGGTGTCAAGACAGCAACTCAACATTACAAGATTACCAAAAACAGTCTGAGATAACAATAGCTAAAGCCTCATGTATCCCTTTACATTAAAGGCTTTTAAAGTTATCTTACTGCCATTCTCGCTATGCTGGGGTACGATTCTTTATGCAGATATTCCTGCTAAAGGTATGATCCCGAAACTTGATTAAGTCATTCACTATGTAAACATATAAAAAAAACACTTTGCGATATATGGTGCTCCCCCCGAAGGAATCCTCCGGGGGAAACTGAGCTAGACACTTGGAAACTAGTCCATCATCGTAACGCTCATCATACATCCAAAAGTGATTTGGTCAAATCATTATATCGATTACTGATTACTCAGCATCTTCGTCAGCAGAAGCTGCAGGTCCCTCAACAAGCTCAAGTACAGCCATTGGTGCACCGTCACCACGACGAGGTTCTGTTTTCAGTACGCGTGTGTATCCACCGTTACGCTCAGCGAAACGAGGTGCGATATCATCAAACAGTTTTTGAAGTACAGTTTGTACTACGATTTCGTCTTCAGTTTCTGATACAGTTGCCAGTTCGTTACGAACAAATGCAGCAGCTTGACGACGAGCGTGCAAGTCTCCACGCTTACCTAATGTGATCATTTTATCGGCAAGTTTAGATACTTCTTTCGCACGAGTCACAGTAGTTACAATACGCTCATTGATGAAAAGATCTGATGTCAGATCACGAAGCATTGCTTTACGCTGTGAACTAGTACGTCCTAATTTACGATAACCCATTCGTCGAAATCCTCCCTTAACTACAAGATTACAATTCCGTCATGTCAGACATGCCGGTCAGTTTTTTATAACATACCTGTTTAGGTATATCAGTTAGTATGAGTAATTACTCTTCATCACGCAGGCCCAGATCGAGCTCGCCTAATTTAAGTTTAACTTCTTCCAGTGATTTACGTCCCAAGTTACGGACTTTCATCATTTCTGGTTCAGTTTTATTTGTCAGTTCCTGAACAGTGTTTATTCCAGCTCGCTTCAGACAGTTGTAAGAACGTACAGATAGATCAAGCTCTTCGATAGTCATCTCAAGCATTTTTTCCATTTGTGTTTCTTCTTTTTCAACCATGATTTCAGCTTCGCGGGCTTCTTCTGTCAAGTTGACGAATATATTCAGGTGTTCGGTCATGATTTTAGCTGCTAAACTTACACCGTCTTCAGGAGAGATCGAACCATCTGTCCATACATCAAGCGTCAGCTTGTCGTACTGTTCTTTTTCTCCAACACGTGTATTTTCGACATGGTAGTTCACTCGGCTGATTGGGGTATAAATCGAATCAACCGGCAATACACCAATCGGCATATCATCGTGTTTGTTGTGTTCAGCGCGTACATACCCTCTGCCTTTTTGTGCTTCCATTCGGGCGTGTAAGTGTCCACCCTCAGAGACTGTACAAATATATAGATCCGGGTTCATTATTTCAACATCACTGTCAAAAATAATATCAGCAGCTGTGACAGTTGCCGGTCCCTCGACATCTATTTCAATTGTTTTAGTTTCATCAGAATACAACTTAAGCGCGAGTTTTTTTAAGTTTAAAATGATGGCAGTAACATCTTCTACTACTCCATCGATCGCAGTGAATTCATGCAAAACGCCATCAATTTGAATATTTGTGACGGCAGCACCTGGCAAAGATGATAGTAAGATTCGACGCAGGGAGTTACCCAGAGTAGTTCCGTATCCTCGCTCAAGCGGTTCTACGACAAACTTGCCGAATTTTCCATCTTCACTGATCTCAACTGTATCTATTACCGGTTTCTCAATTTCGATCATATAGTCCGTTTACCCCTTTCAAAACGTTTAGTCCACGCTATCCTAAAACGACATCTATTATTAAACGCGACGACGTTTTGGAGGACGGCATCCGTTATGTGGTACCGGTGTTACGTCACGAATTGCAGTTACTTCCAAACCAGTTGCTTGTAGAGAACGGATTGCAGCTTCACGGCCTGACCCAGGTCCTTTAACAGTAACCTCGACAGACTTCATGCCATTTTCCATTCCGCCTTTAGCAGCAGCTTCAGCAGCCATTTGAGCAGCGAAAGGTGTTGATTTACGAGAACCTCTGAATCCTAATGATCCAGCAGATGACCATGAAATCGCGTTTCCATGTACATCAGTTATCATTACAATAGTGTTGTTGAATGTTGAACGGATATGTGCTACTCCGTGTTCAATATTCTTTTTCACTCGACGTTTACGATTACGAGCGGGTCTTTTTGCTTTAGCCATTCGTAGATTGACCTCCTAACTTAGGTGATTATTTTTTCTTGCCGGCAATAGCGATTGCTCTGCCTTTACGCGTACGCGCATTGTTTTTAGTGTTCTGACCACGTACTGGAAGACCACGACGGTGACGAATGCCACGGTATGATCCGATTTCGATTAAACGTTTGATGTTTTGGTTCACTTCACGACGAAGATCTCCTTCAACTTTCAGTTTATCGACTTCAGCACGGATTGCATCTAATTGATCGTTTGTCAGTTCACGTACACGAGTTTCCTCTGGTACGCCTGCAGCTTCAAGAATCTTCTGAGCTGTTGTCTTACCGATACCATAGATATATGTTAATGAAATTACCACATGTTTGTCACGTGGAATATCTACACCTGCTACACGAGCCATGTATGAGCACCTCCTGTTATTATATTATCCTTGACGTTGTTTGTGCTTAGGATTTTCGCAAATAACCATTACACGGCCGTTACGACGAATCACTTTACACTTGTCACACATTTTTTTGACTGATGGTCTTACTTTCATGAACTTTCCCTCCTTGAGTCTTCGGAGTCCTAAGTTTATTTAAATCGATACGTAATGCGTCCAAGAGTTAAATCATATGGAGACATTTCTACCGTTACCTTATCCCCAGGCAGAATCCGGATGTAATTCATACGAATTTTGCCAGAAACGTGTGCTAGAATTTCGTGCCCGTTCTCCAATTCAACTTTGAACATTGCATTAGGCAAAGTTTCTAGGACGGTTCCTTCAATCTCTATAACATCATCTTTTGCCACGCCTGGTTTCCTCCTTTGATATCTCACTTCTGTACACATGAAATAGTGAGAACAAAGTATTCTCACTTGATTATCTACTATAATAATGTAAAACGCCAGCTTTTTGACGCTCGTACTATTATATCATGCGCACACAATCATTGCAAGGATTCATTATAAAACATCGGACTTCTTAGTTTAACTGGTCCACAATGTCCTGAAATACTTTTTTCGGATCCTGTTCGCCGTCAATTTCACGAACCAGATCGTAGTCAGCATAATGCTTGACAAGTACTTCTGTCTGTTCTTCATTCACATCAATACGATTCTTAACTGTTTCAGGCTTATCGTCTTCACGCTGATAAAAATCGTGTGCGCCGCATTTATCACAAGTGCCCTCCACTTTAGGTGGATTCATTGTCTTGTGATACGTAGCACCACAGTTTGAACACATGAATCGGCCGGTCAGACGTTCCATTAAAATGTCTTTAGGTACCTTAATGTACAGAACATGCTGCAGTCTTCTGTTCTTCGAAGCCAAAGCTTTCTGTAAAGCCTGTGCCTGATTCAACGTGCGAGGGTAGCCATCCAGTAAAAACCCTCTTTTGGCATCGTCTTGTTCGAGACGTTCTTTGACAATTCCATTTGTTACTTCATCTGGCACGAGATTTCCCTCGTCCATGTATTTTTTTGCTTCCAAACCCAGTGGAGTCTTGTTCTTCATAGCTGCCCTGAACATATCTCCGGTAGAAATATGCGGTATATTGAATTTATCAGATATACGTGCAGCCTGAGTCCCTTTCCCTGCTCCGGGAAGACCTAACAGGATCAAATTCATCTTGCTTCCTCCTTAAGTTGGTAAGAATTTCTTCAGCATTAACGGAAAAAAGACCGATTCACCCTCTACTGGCAGGCAGTAAAGACTAAGGGGCAAATCGTCTATTTTCAATGGGCTACCATTATGAGCGCTGAATGAAACCTTGGTAACTCTTCTTGCTCAGCAATCCTTCAAGCTGACGCATGGAGTCAAGTGCCACACCGACAACGATGAGCAGGCTTGTTCCTCCTAAAGCAATCGAACTGGGTAGATTGAACAAAGCAGAAGCCACAATCGGAAGCAATGAGATCGTTCCTAGATAAATCGCTCCAACTGTGCTTAAACGAATAAGCATATAGCCAATGTATTCTTCTGTAGCTCGTCCAGGTCTGACACTAGGTATATATCCATTTTGTTTCTGCAGGTTTTCCGCGGCTTTTTCAGGGTTGACCTGAATAAAGGCGTAGAAGTACGTGAAGAGAACAATAAGGATCGTGTACAGAGCTGCTCCAAGCGGTTCCTGAAGATTGAAAATGTTATTCAGTGTCTGGAACCATGCAGCATTCTGATTACCTTGAGCAAAGTAACCTAAAATGATCTGCGGAGTCATAAGAAACGAACTGGCGAAGATAACTGGAATAACTCCAGCTGAGTTAACTTTAAGTGGCAATACAGCACTGTCCTTGGACGTGCTGGCACGTTTTGAATAACGGACAGGTATATTACGTTTTGCATTTTCCATAAACGTTACGAGAATAACGAGCAGAATGAATACGACGATGATTCCTGCAGCTAATGCCCAGGCACTGACGATTTCATCTCCTGCATTACGGATCTGCGTGTTATAGAACTGCTGTACATCTTGTGGAATACGAGCAATGATCCCTGAGAAGATGATGAATGATGTTCCGTTACCGAATCCGTGAACGGTGATCATTTCACCTAACCACATAACAAGCATCGTTCCTGCTGTAAGGATGATTGCGATGATAATATACGTCGCCGGTCCAGGATTTCTTACGAGTCCCAGTCCAGTCAGCGCATTGAATCCATAAGAGATACCAATCGCCTGGAAGAATGCCAGAACGATTGTTAAATAGCGCGTGGCCTGGTTCAGCTTTTTACGTCCCACTTCACCCTGTTCGGACCATTCCTTGAACTTTGGAAGGACGTCCATCTGCAGGAGCTGTACGACGATCGATGCCGTAATGTATGGAGATACACCTAGAGCGAAAACTGAGTAACTCCCCAGAGCTCCACCACCAAAGGTATCAAGCAAGTTGAACAAGCCGGTATCTGATAATTCTGTTAATGCCTGTGCATTTACACCTGGTACCGTAATATGCGTTCCGAGACGGAACACAATCAGGATACCTAAGGTGAATAATACACGAGTACGAACATCTTTTTCTTTGATAGCGCCCTTTATCAGTTCGATCATTAGATCACCTCTACTGATCCACCGGCAGCTTCGATCGCTTCTTTAGCAGAAGCAGAAAACTTGTGTGCTTTCACAGTTAGTTTGTGATCGACGTTTCCTTTCGCCAAAACTTTCACACCGGATTTTTCGTTTTTGATTACTCCTGTTTCTACAAGTAGTTCTGGAGTAACTTCTGTACCTTCTTCGAATCGGTTAAGTGTGTCTAAGTTAACAATAGCAAATTCTTTACGGTTGTAGTTAGTAAATCCGCGTTTTGGTAGAGTCTGGAACAATGGTGTCTGTCCACCCTCAAAACCTAAACGTGTTCCTCCGCCTGAACGAGCTTTCTGCCCTTTTTGTCCACGGCCGGATGTTTTTCCGTTACCAGAAGATGATCCGCGACCTACACGGTTACGTGTTTTACGAGATCCTTCTGCAGGTTTTAATTCATGAAGTTTCATAAATTCTGGCACCTCCTTTAGTTAGTCTCTGTACTCATTAGGCTTCTTTAACATCGACTAAATGAGTGATATGTTTGATTGCTCCTCGAACATATTCATTGTCAGGTCTTACCACTGTGTGGTTTAGCTTTTTAAGACCTAAAGTCTGAACTGCCTGGATCTGTTTCTGAGAACGACCAATCAAACTGCGTTTTAAAGTAATTTCCAAGTTTGCCATTGAGTCATCTCTCCTTATCCAAGTAATTCTTCTACGGATTTCCCGCGTAGTTTAGCTACATCTTCAGCACGTTTCAAGTTGCTGATTCCGTCGATTGTTGCACGGATCATGTTGATTGGCGAGCTGGATCCAACTGATTTAGAAGATACGTCTTGTACTCCAGCCAATTCCAGTACCGCACGTACAGGTCCACCAGCAGATACTCCAGAACCGGCAACAGCTGGTTTAAGAATAATCTTACCGCCACCATGGCGTCCGATAATCTGGTGTGGAAGAGTAGTTCCAACCATAGGTACTTCCACAAGATTGTTTTTAGCGTCATCGATCGCTTTACGGATCGCTTCAGGTACTTCCTGAGCTTTACCGGTACCAAAACCGACATGTCCGTTTCTGTCTCCAACAACCACTAAAGCAGCGAAACGCATACGACGTCCACCTTTAACAACTTTAGTAACACGGTTTATTTCTACTACGCGATCTTCAATATCTAATTTAGATGCATCAATATGAGTTGTCATGTACTGTAACTCCTCCTTTTCTTTAGAATTTAAGTCCGTTTTCACGTGCTGCGTCAGCTAGTGCTTGTACGCGTCCGTGGTATTGATATCCTCCACGATCAAAGACTACTTCAGTAATGTCTTTGTCTACTGCGCGTTTAGCAACTAGTGCGCCTACTGCAGCAGCTTCTTCAACTTTTGAATCACCTGAAACATCAGTATCCAAGGAAGATGCACTTGCGAGCGTTACACCCTCTACATCATCAATTACTTGAGCGTAGATGTTTTTATTCGAACGGAAAATGTTCAAACGTGGGCGCTCAGCAGTACCAGAAAGGTTTCTGCGAATACGTTTTTGTCTTTTCTTGCGTAATTTGTTTTTATCTGGTTTTGAAATCACAATTGTCACCTCTTTATATAGAATTCTCCTGTTACAGAGATCGTCGGGTCAACTGGCAAATAGAGAAGCAGAACACGATACGCTGATGGATCAGGTTCCACTTATACTCGTTATTTACCTGTTTTACCTTCTTTACGACGTACGTGTTCGCCTCTGTAGCGAATTCCTTTACCTTTGTATGGCTCAGGTGGACGTACAGCGCGGATGTTAGCAGCTAATGCGCCAACTTTTTCTTTGCTTGCACCTTTAACAGATATAACAGTATTAGATGGTACTTCAACTGTCAATCCTTCAACTTGTTCGAATTCAACTTGGTGAGAAAGACCTACGTTCAATACAAGTTTAGTTCCCTGCAACTGTGCACGGTAACCAACACCATTCAGTTCTAGAACTTTTTCGAATCCGACAGATACACCTTCTACCATGTTGTTCACGATAGCGCGAGTAGTTCCGTGGATCGTACGGTTAGCTTTAGAATCGTTTGGACGAGTGAACGTCATTTCATTATCTTCGATTTTAATATCAATAACAGGGCTGACTTCACGGGATAATTCTCCGTTTTTCCCTTTAACTGTTACCACGTTTCCGTCGATGTTTACATCTACACCTTCAGGAATAGTGATAGGCTTATTTCCGATACGGCTCAAAGTCCGGCACCTCCTTCATCTTTCTTAATGATTACCAAACGTATGCGAGGACTTCTCCCCCGATATTTTTAGCACGTGCTACTTTATCTGTAACGACGCCTTCTGAAGTCGATACTAGGGCGATACCCAGTCCGTTCAGTACTTTAGGCATCTCTTCTGCGTTAACATAAACGCGTAGGCCTGGTTTAGAGATACGTCTAACACCAGTGATTACACGTTCGTTGTTCTGACCATATTTTAAGAAAATGCGGACGATTCCTTGTTTGTCATCTTCCACGAATTCAACATCCTTGACGAAACCTTCTGATTTCAGGATATCGGCCATAGCTCTTTTTAAGTTAGAAGCAGGAATTTCCACTTTCGTATGACGCGCGTTGTTGGCGTTACGAATACGAGTTAAAAAGTCTGCGATTGGATCTGTCATGACCATTCGTTGTAGCCTCCTTTACGGCAAGTTTTCTAATTCAGTCCCGCTCGGTTGGCTCCATCATTTCTTATTATCATGCAGTACTGATACCGAATGATCTGTTCAAAATGTGAAGTCCATTTACCGTGCTGTCCCTTGTTGTTTACCAGCTTGCTTTTTTCAAGCCAGGAATTTGACCTTTATATGCTAGCTCACGCAAGCAGATACGGCATAATTTGAATTTTTTGTACACGGAGTGTGGGCGTCCGCAACGTTCACAGCGGGTATACTCACGAGTCGAAAACTTGGCTGGTTTTTTGTTTTTTTCGATCATTGCTTTTTTAGCCATTTCTAATATTACCCTCCTAATAGGTAGTTTAGGTTATTTCTGGAACGGCATTCCCAATTGTCCGAGTAACTCACGAGCTTCTTCGTCTGTGTCAGCTGTTGTAACAATGACGATATCCATTCCGCGAACCTTATCTACATCATCGTAGTCGATTTCAGGGAAAATTAGTTGCTCTTTGATTCCCAGCGTGTAGTTACCACGGCCGTCAAATGCATTTTTGCTCACTCCACGGAAATCACGTACACGAGGTAATGAAACAGAAACTAATTTATCCAGGAAATCATACATGCGAGCTCCACGCAGGGTAACTTTCGTACCGATCGGCATACCTTCACGTAGACGGAAACCTGCGATAGATTTTTTCGCACGAGTGACAACTGGTTTTTGTCCAGAAATTTTTGTTAATTCTTCTACTGCTTTGTCTAAGTTTTTCGTGTTTGAAACAGCGTCACCTACACCCATGTTGATAACGATCTTGTCAACTTCTGGTGCCTGCATAACAGAGCTGTATTCAAATTTTTCAACTAATGATGGACGTACATCATTGTTATATTTTTCTTTAAGGCGTGTCATTTATGAATGCCCTCCTTTCCTACTTTTTATTAAAGTGCTTCGCCAGATTTTTTAGCGTAACGAACTTTCTTGCCATCTTCGATCTTATAACCTACACGTGTAGATTCTCCTGTTTTAGGATCGATCAACTGAACATTAGATACGTGAATTGGTGCTTCTGTTTCAACAATTCCGCCTTCTTGTCCCATACCTGTAGGACGGGTATGTTTTTTCATGATGTTGATCCCTTCAACGATCACTTTGTTCTGTTTAGGCATAGCAGATAGGACTGTTCCTTCTTTACCTTTGTCCTTACCAGCTAAAACTCTAACTTTATCTCCTGATTTAACAAACATTCTCTAGCGCACCTCCTTATGACGTTTATCGGAATTATAGAACTTCCGGAGCTAACGAAACAATTCTCATAAAGTCATTCTCACGTAATTCACGAGCAACTGGTCCGAAGATACGTGTTCCACGTGGTGCTTTGTCTTCACGAATAATTACACATGCATTTTCGTCAAATTTGATATATGAACCGTCTGGGCGTCTCGCACCAGATTTTGAGCGGACGATTACTGCACGAGCAACGTCTCCCTTTTTAACAACGCCGCCTGGTGTTGCCTGTTTAACAGTTACAACTACTTCATCACCGATGTTAGCCGTTTTAGCGCCTGAGCCACCTAGAACTTTAATGACCAGCACTTCACGTGCACCAGAGTTGTCAGCGACTTTCATTCGACTTTCTGTTTGAATCACGTTAGGATCCTCCTTTCAAACTCACGATAAAGCTTTATAGCTTTTCGTTGTGTACCTACCGCCTGGCGGTATTGTGTTCTGATTAAAGAACGATAGCCTCTTCTACCACTTCTAATAGACGGAATCTTTTGTCTTTAGACAATGGACGAGTTTCCATGATTGTAACAATGTCGCCAGTTTTAGCTGTGTTGTTTTCGTCATGAGCTTTGAATTTAGTTGAGTATTTCATTTGTTTTTTGTATTTAGGGTGTGACTTGCGAGTTGCGATTTCAACTACGATGGTTTTATCCATCTTGTCAGAAACGACTCTTCCCTGATACACTTTACGGTCGTTACGTTCAGCCATTGTTTAGCCTCCTTTGATTAAGCTATTACACTCAGTATTACTTATACTGCTTCAGTCTGACGCAGAACAGTTTTTACACGAGCGATACTTTTACGGACCTCTTTAATGCGAGCGGTGTTTTCCAATTGTCCAGTAGCTAATTGAAAGCGTAAGTTGAATAGCTCTTCTTTAAATTCTGCTTCTTTTTCAATTAATTCAGTAGTGGATAAGCCTTTTAATTCATTAGCCTTCATTTGAGTCACCACTTTCTTCACGAGTTACTATCCTAGTTTTCACAGGTAGTTTGTGTGAAGCTAAACGCAATGCTTCTCGAGCGACTTCGTCAGATACGCCACCGATTTCAAACATGATTTTCCCACGTTTAACAGGTGCTACCCAGCTTTCAGGAGCTCCTTTACCAGAACCCATACGTACGCCGATTGCTTTAGCTGTCACTGGTTTGTGAGGGAAAATTTTAATCCATACTTTCCCACCACGTTTCATATAACGAGTCATCGCTATACGAGCTGATTCGATCTGTCTGCTTGTGATCCATACTGAATCAACAGCTTGCAGACCATATTGTCCATATGCTATTTCTTTACCACCTTTAGCTTCGCCTCTCATTTTCCCACGAAACTCACGACGGTGTTTCACACGTTTTGGTACTAACATTGATTATTTCCCTCCTTTCTTGTCTTCGATTTTTTCAGGAAGAACTTCTCCTTTATAGATCCATACTTTAACACCTAGTTTACCGTAAGTAGTGTCAGCTTCTTCGTTAGCATAATCGATGTCTGCACGAAGTGTATGCAAAGGAACAGTTCCTTCTGAAAAGCTTTCGCTGCGGGCAATATCTGCTCCGTTTAGTCGACCGGCTACCATTGTGCGGATACCTTTAGCTCCCATACGCATAGCACGTTGGATCGCCTGTTTCTGCGCACGACGGAATGAAATACGGTTTTCAAGCTGGTCAGCGATACTTTTAGCTACTAGTGTAGCATCAAGGTCTGCTTTTTTGATTTCCACGATGTTCACGTGTACTCTCTTGTTAGTCAAGTTGTTCAAGCCATTTCTCAATGCATCAACTTCTGATCCACCTTTACCAATGACCATTCCTGGTTTAGCAGTGTGAATCGATACATTGATTCTGTTTGCTGCACGTTCGATTTCTACGCGAGAAATGGAAGCATCGCTTAATTTCTTAGCAATGTACTCACGAACAGCAATATCTTCATGTAATTTATCTGCAAAATCTTTTTCTGCGTACCACTTAGCATCCCAATCTTTGATGACGCCAACACGCAGTCCATGAGGATTTACTTTTTGTCCCATTGATTACCCCTCCTTCTTCTCTGATACCACTACTGTAATGTGGCTTGTTCTTTTGTTGATTCTTGAAGCTGCACCTTTTGCACGAGGGCGGAACCTTTTTAGGGTTGCTCCTTCATTGACATAGGCTTCACTTACGACTAATTCTTCGATATCCATATCGTAGTTGTGTTCAGCATTTGCAATTGCTGACATCAAGACTTTTTCTACCGCTTCCGCTGCTCCTCTGTTAGTGAAGCGAAGGATAGAAATAGCTTCTGCAGCACTTTTTCCTCTAATGGTGTCAACGACCAGACGTGCTTTACGTGGTGCAATGCGTACCATGCGAGCTGTTGCTTTTGCTGCTGTTACTGTTTCTGCCATGAATGTATCCTCCCTTCGCTATTAACGTTTAGTCGTGCGGTCGTCTTTTCCGTGTCCGCGGTACGTTCTTGTTGGTGCAAATTCACCTAGTTTGTGTCCTACCATGTCTTCTTGAACATAGACGGGCACGTGTTTTCTTCCATCATATACGGCAATGGTATGACCTACAAAGTTCGGAAAGATTGTTGAGCGACGTGACCATGTTTTAATGACACGTTTGTTATCGTCATCCATTTCGCGAACTTTTTTCATCAGATGATCATCGACGAAAGGTCCCTTTTTCAAACTACGGCTCATGTATTGCCCTCCTTTTGGGGTTCTTCCCCTTATAATCGTTGCGTTTTTCAGTCAGTCCGTTATCGTTTATTTTTTAGCTTTACGACGACGAACGATAAGTTTATCTGAACGGTTCTTACCTTTACGGGTTTTCTTACCAAGAGTAGGTTTACCCCAAGGTGACATTGGACTTGGACGTCCGATTGGTGCTTTACCTTCACCACCACCGTGTGGGTGATCGTTCGGGTTCATTACAGATCCACGGACAGTTGGGCGTTTGCCTAACCAGCGGCTGCGTCCAGCTTTACCAATGTTGATCAGTTCATGCTGTTCGTTTCCTACAGTACCGATTGTTGCACGGCAGCTTTGAAGGATCAGACGGCTTTCACCAGAGCTTAAACGAACCAGTGCGTATTTACCTTCTTTACCAAGAACTTGAGCAGAAGTACCAGCTGAACGAACAAGCTGTCCGCCTTTACCAGGTTTTAACTCAACGTTGTGTACGGACGTACCAACAGGAATGTTTGCCAATGGCAGTGCATTACCTACTTGGATGTCTGCATCTACGCCAGAGTAGATGTCTGTTCCTACTTTAAGTCCTTTAGGTGCAAGAATGTATGTTTTTGTTCCATCCTCATATTGGATCAATGAGATGTTAGCAGAACGGTTTGGATCATATTCAATCGTTTTAACGATACCGCGAACGCCATCTTTCTGACGTTTGAAGTCGATCACACGGTATTTATGCTTGTGGCCTCCGCCTTGATGACGGACAGTGATTTTACCAGCGTTGTTACGTCCAGCACGTTTTGGGTTTGGTCTCAGCAAGCTTTTTTCTGGTGTGCTTGTTGTGATTTCAGCAAAATCTGACCCAGTCATGTTACGACGTCCGTTTGTGGTTGGTTTATATTTCTTAATCGCCACGTGATTCCCCTCCTTGTTAAACTAGTTTCGTGAATAGCATTTAATTTTCAATTATTATTATTCTTCGTCTCCGAACAATGCAATGTCATTCGAATCAGCAGATAAGGTAACGATCGCTTTACGACGTTTTTTAGTATATCCTTCATAACGTCCCATGCGCTTAGGTTTAGGCGCAGTGTTTACTACGTTTACTTTATCAACTTTTACGTCGAAAATTTCTTCAACAGCTTTTTTGATTGTTGGTTTTTTAGCACGAACATCAACTTCGAAGGTATACTTTTTTTCGTCCATAGCATACATAGAAGCTTCTGTGATGATCGGGCGTAAGATTACGTCACGTGCATTCATTATTGAAGAGCCTCCTCTACTTTTTCCAGAGCAGCCTTCGTCAAGATGAGTTTGTCATGCGCAACAACATCTAGCACTGATACATTGTTAGGAGCTACAATTTTAACTCCTGGAATGTTGCGTGCAGAAAGTTTTGCGAATTCATTGTCATCCTCTAAGACAACCAGAGCTTTTCTGTTGACATCAAGGTTATTGAGTACCGCTCTGAACTCTTTTGTTTTTGGTGCATCGAAGTTCAGTCCATCTACGATTACGATTTCTTCATCTATTACTTTAGTAGAAAGAACAGATTTGATCGCTAGGCGACGAACTTTCTTAGGTAGTTTGTAGCTGTATGAACGAGGTGTAGGTCCGAATACGGTACCTCCTCCACGCCATTGTGGCGAACGGATTGAGCCTTGACGAGCTCGTCCAGTTCCTTTCTGACGCCATGGTTTGCGTCCTCCACCGCGCACTGCGCTACGGTTTTTTACTGCATGTGTTCCTTGTCTTAATGACGCACGCTGCATAGTGATCGCATCAAAAACGACACTTTCGTTTGGTTCGATACCAAAGATTGCATCATTTAATGTTACATCGCCATTTTGCGTTCCGTCTTGTTTAAATAACGTTACAGTTGGCATTCTGCTAGTCCTCCCTTCCTGATATTACTTGTCTGCTTTTTCTGCAGTTCTAATTTGTACAAGTGATTTTTTAGCTCCAGGCACATTACCTTTGATCAGTAAAACGTTGCGTTCAGTATCAACACGAACGATTTCTAGATTCTGTACAGTGACACGGTCGCCACCCATACGTCCAGCTAGTTTTTTACCTTTGAATACTCTTGCAGGGTGAGTAGCCATACCCATTGATCCAGGACGACGGTGGTAACGAGAACCGTGCGTTTCAGGTCCGCGGCTTTGGCCGTGACGTTTGATAACACCCTGGAATCCTTTACCTTTAGACGTTCCTGTTACATCGACGATATCGCCTTCTGCAAATGTGTCTACTAATACTTCGTTTCCAACTTCTACGTCACCTAGCTCTACATCTCTGAATTCTCGAATGAAGCGCTTAGGAGCCGTGTTAGCTTTTTTAACATGACCTTGTGCCGGTTTATTAGATAAAACTTCACGTTTATCTTCGATTCCTAACTGAACTGAGTTATAACCGTCTGTTTCAACAGTTTTAACCTGCAGTACAACGTTAGGTTTCACTTCAACAACTGTTACAGGTACTAATTCACCTGATTCGCTGAAGATTTGAGTCATTCCGACTTTTTTTCCTAAGATTCCCTTGGTCATGAGTACACCTCCGTTATGTTAGTTTTTTATAGTTTAAGTTGTGTTGCTGATTAATTATAATTTGATTTCGATGTTTACGCCTGACGGTAAGTCAAGTTTAGTCAACGCATCAACGGTCTTTGGTGTTGGATTCAAGATATCCACAAGACGTTTGTGTGTACGCATTTCAAACTGCTCACGTGAATCTTTGTGTTTATGTGGTGAACGGATGATTGTGTACAATTTACGTTCAGTTGGCAATGGGATTGGACCAGATACGTTTGCCCCAGTTCTTTTTGCCGTTTCCACGATTTTGTCAGCTGATTGATCAAGTACTCGATGCTCGTAAGCTTTTAGACGAATACGAATTTTTTGATTTGCCATGTTTTTCCCTCCTTCGCTTATTTAAGAAATAAACCTAGCTCCACGAAAATTTTCGGCCACCCTCCATGGCAATGCATCCGGGTGTGTCGTAACCTCTCGCTTCCTAGCCGCGGTTCTATGATTGATGCCTACCAGCGATTTCTATTTATACACAGGTTCAATAGATCCCGCCGAAATAAACGTCTCTCACAGACACCTATACAAGTATACAGACAACACGGACTAGAATCAAGTGTTTTTAGGCTTTTTATTGATTAATTGCCAGTTTTTTCCTGTATGTCCTGTATTAAACAACACTTCTTGTATTATAAGGGTTCCTGCCACTCCCTGCACCCTTTTTCACTCGGCATTTCAGCCTTTTTCATCAGGTTTCACTATTCTGCCACATTTGAGCTGCATGCTGCTTCAAGCTAATGTTCTTCTTTTATTTCTTTCACTTCTTATTTAGTATAGAGTGATCTTCGGTACTTCTGGAGGGGTTAGGATTTTAGAGAGGCTTGGCACTTTTAGAAAATCTCCGCAACGTTTAACTTAGATTCCCCTCACCAGACTTGAGTCTTATATTGAAGAAACTGATTTCTAATCATTTTTTTCAGTCCCTCCGCATCTCTCTGGTATATTCTTTGTTCTGGCCAGTACTTTATTGGTGATATTCAGTTGGAAGATATCGGCTAGTCTCTTTAAAACGATAGTGAAACAAGAATGGATCACTGTGGAACGTTCCTGCTCAGGCGTTCTTAACCTGTTCCGCTTCAAATTAAAATGGGAGCTCGGGCAGACGGTCGGCCGCTACCTCAACCAGTGGACCCCGTTCATTCCTAAGAAATCTCATACCGTCGCTGACTTCACTGCACTGACTGACAGCCTCTTCTACGGCCCAGAGCGATCCGATTCTAGCTGGACTCCTGAGCAGAAAGAGACAGTTAACGGTATGATTGATTTGCTTGAAGATCTTCCGGACCTGAAGCGTCACCCAAGGGAACCACACCCTTTAAGTGGAAAACTCATTCAGTAAGCCGCTGGAATTGTAATATTCTTTTCGATGAATTAACAATTCAGAATAAAAACTGGACCGACTGTACTGACCTGAAAATGTGGTCAGTACGGTCGGTATTTTCTTTAATTTAAGAAGACTGTTTTCGCTGGGCGAAAACATCCCATATAAACATTCATGATGATAAAAGCCGATGATCTCGGCTTTTTCTTTTACATAATGCATGGTACTGCCTCGGTTCCAGCATTGTCCACCGGCTATTTCTTCCCGAGTGTCTGTCCTGGCTCGATTTCTCCTTAGCTCAGATGCTTTTCCCGTTTGAGTTCCGGTTCTATCTCATTTGCTCCGGAACTCAGATCCATTTTCCATTTGAGTTCCGGTACTATCTCATTTGCTCCGGAACTCAGATCCATTTTCCGTTTGAGTTCCGGTTCTATCTCGATTGCTCCTTAACTCAGATCCATTTTCCGTTTGAGTTCTGGTTCTATCCCAATTGCTCCGGAACTCAGGTCCATTTCCCATTTGAGTTCCGGTTCTATCTCATTTGCTCCTTAACTCAAATCCATTTTCCATTTGAGTTCCGGTTCTATCTCGATTGCTCCTTAACTCAAATCCATTTTCCATTTGAGTTCCGGTTCTATCTCGATTGCTCCTTAACTCAGATCCATTTCACATTTGAGTTCCGGTTCTAACTGAATTGCTCCGGAGCTCATCATGTTTCTCATTTCGACCACCCGAGCTTGCCTTAAAACCTGAACTTCTTTAACTATTTCCGCAATATAGTATTTAAAGGCAAAAAAAGAGAGCTTAGAAGAAAAATCTTCTAAGCTCTCTTGAACTAGCTCATTGAAAAATATTATTCAACAATTTTAGTTACTACGCCAGCTCCAACAGTACGTCCACCTTCACGGATAGTGAATTTAGTACTATCTTCAACAGCGATTGGAGCGATTAGAGAAACGCTCATGTTAGTGTTATCGCCAGGCATAACCATTTCAGTTCCTTCTGGAAGTTCAACAACACCAGTTACGTCTGTTGTACGGAAGAAGAACTGTGGGCGGTAGTTAGTGAAGAATGGAGTGTGACGTCCACCCTCTTCTTTTGAAAGAACATATACTTCTGCATCAAATTTAGTATGCGGAGTAATTGAACCAGGCTTAGCTAAAACTTGTCCACGCTCGACATCGTCACGTGACATACCACGTAGTAACGCACCGATGTTGTCTCCAGCTTCAGCGTAGTCTAGTAATTTACGGAACATTTCAACACCTGTAACAGTTGTTTTAGCAGTGTCTTTAATTCCGACAACTTCAACTTCGTCACCGACGCGAACTTCACCAGTTTCAACACGACCAGTTGCAACTGTACCACGACCAGTGATTGAGAATACGTCCTCAACTGGCATCATGAATGGTTTAGCAGAGTCACGTTCTGGAGCAGGGATGTAGTTATCTACAGCGTCCATAAGTTCAAGGATTTTTTCTTCGTATTCTGCATCGCCTTCAAGAGCTTTAAGTGCAGAACCAGCAACTACAGGAATGTCGTCGCCTGGGAAGTCGTATTCGCTTAATAGGTCACGAACTTCCATTTCAACTAATTCTAGTAATTCTTCATCGTCGACCATGTCAACTTTGTTCAGGAATACAACGATGTAAGGAACACCAACCTGACGTGAAAGCAGGATGTGCTCACGAGTTTGAGGCATTGGTCCGTCAGCAGCAGAAACTACCAAGATAGCTCCGTCCATTTGAGCAGCACCAGTGATCATGTTCTTAACGTAGTCCGCGTGTCCTGGGCAGTCAACGTGTGCATAGTGACGTGTATCAGTTTCGTACTCAACGTGTGAAGTAGAGATTGTGATTCCACGTTCTTTTTCTTCTGCAGCACCATCAATTGAATCGTATGCTTGAGCTTCTGCATAACCTTTTTTAGATAGTACTGTAGTGATTGCAGCTGTTAGAGTTGTTTTACCGTGGTCAACGTGTCCGATTGTTCCAATATTCATATGCTGCTTGGAACGGTCAAATTTTTCTTTAGCCATTTTAAACATTTCCTCCTTAGGATTATCTTCTTTTTTTTAAATAGAAAATAGTATTTTCTATTCCTATTTACTCTAGTTTATTATACCGGTAGGCCGGTATAAAATCAATCGATTTGGCAGATCAGACCTGCTGTCCAGTCAAGTTACGACTAGGCGCAGCAGCGTCTGCCTCAGAAAGAGCTGATTAAGCTTCTCCACCGTTTTTCTTGATGATTTCTTCCGCAATGCTCTTAGGCACTTGTTCGTAGTGATCGAACTGCATTGTGAATGTTCCACGTCCTTGAGTAGCAGAACGTAGCGTTGTTGCGTATCCGAACATCTCAGCTAGCGGTATCTGTCCTTTAACAACAGTTGCGTTTCCACGCTGTTCAGATCCTTCGATATTTCCGCGACGAGCAGAAATGTGACCCATTATGTCTCCCATGTATTCTTCAGGTACAGTGATTTCAACAGCCATCATTGGCTCAAGAATAACTGCGCCTGCTTTTTGAGCAGCATTTTTAAGTGCCAGTGATGCAGCAACTTTAAATGCAGTCTCGTTTGAGTCGACATCGTGGTAAGATCCATCGTAAAGTTTAGCTTTAACGTCAACTAGAGGGTATCCAGCAAGAACACCGTTTTCCAGTGACGCTTCAAGACCAGCTTTAACTGCAGGAATGTATTCACGTGGAACAACTCCACCAACGATAGCATCTTCAAATTCGAAACCTGCGCCTTCTTCGTTTGGTGTGAACTCGATCCATACGTGACCGAATTGTCCTTTACCACCAGACTGACGAACAAATTTACCTTCTGCTTGTACTTGTTTAGTGAATGTTTCACGGTAAGAAACCTGAGGTGCTCCAACGTTAGCTTCAACTTTGAATTCACGCTTCATACGGTCAACGATAACGTCCAGGTGAAGTTCACCCATACCGGAAATAATCGTTTCGCCTGTTTCGTGATCAGTTTCAGCACGGAAAGTTGGATCTTCTTCAGCTAGTTTCTGTAGTGCAAGACCCATTTTATCCTGGTCAGCTTTTGTTTTAGGTTCAATAGCAACCTGGATAACTGGTTCAGGGAATTCCATTGATTCAAGGATTACCGGATTCTCAAGGTCACACAGTGTGTCACCAGTTGTTGTATCTTTAAGACCAACAGCAGCAGCGATATCTCCAGAGAATACTTCTGAAATCTCTTCACGAGAGTTCGCGTGCATTTGAAGGATACGTCCCACACGTTCACGAGAATCTTTCGTCGCATTCAGGATATAAGATCCAGATTCAAGAGTACCTGAGTAGACACGGAAGAAAGTCAGACGACCAACATATGGGTCAGTCATAACTTTAAATGCCAATGCAGAAAACGGCTGATCATCGCCAGCTTCTACTTTGACTTCTGCAGTCTCATCTCCTTGTTTGTGACCAACAATGGCACGTACATCAAGTGGTGAAGGCAGGTAATCTACTACAGCGTCCAGAAGTAACTGAACCCCTTTGTTTTTGAAAGCAGACCCAACTAGTACTGGATAGAATTCAACGCTTAGAGTTGCTTTACGAATACCTTCTTTTAATTGCTCTTCAGAGATTTCTTCTCCTTCAAGGTAACGCATCATCATCTCTTCATCTAGATCAGCAACAGCTTCAACTAGTTTAGTACGCCATTCTTCAGCCAGTTCAACCATGTCAGCTGGAATATCTTCTTCAGTTATTTCAGTTCCAAGGTCGTTACCGTACATGAATGCTTTCATTTTAACTAGGTCGATGATACCTTTGAAGTCATCTTCAGCACCAATCGGTAGTTGGATTGGGTGAGCGTTAGCCTGTAGACGGTCATGAAGGGTTTCATTCGCGT
This sequence comes from Alkalibacterium sp. m-11, assembly GCF_054658155.1. Classification (NCBI taxonomy): domain Bacteria; kingdom Bacillati; phylum Bacillota; class Bacilli; order Lactobacillales; family Carnobacteriaceae; genus Alkalibacterium; species Alkalibacterium sp. m-11. Next base: position 10,000 of record NZ_BAAGIR010000009.1, on the reverse strand, counting down.
GCAGGAAGTCAGCTCCCAGTTTGTCCATTTTGTTTACAAAAACAACACGAGGTACGCCGTAAGTAGTTGCCTGACGCCATACTGTTTCTGTTTGTGGTTCAACACCTGATTGTGCATCCAGTACAGCAACCGCTCCATCAAGTACACGTAGTGAACGTTCTACCTCAACGGTAAAGTCCACGTGTCCAGGAGTGTCGATGATGTGTACACGGTGGTTGTTCCACTGAGCAGTTGTTGCAGCGGAAGTGATTGTGATTCCACGCTCCTGCTCCTGCTCCATCCAGTCCATCTGTGAAGCACCTTCGTGCGTTTCACCAATCTTGTGGATTCGGCCAGTGTAATAAAGGATACGCTCAGTCGTGGTTGTTTTACCAGCATCGATGTGCGCCATGATTCCGATATTACGGGTTCTCTTTAGAGGAAATTCTCTTTTGGCCACTAATCATTACACCTCTCTTTAGTAAATTTGGATCATTCTGACATGATCCTCGGATAACTGTCAATGAAGATACAGAGTTTTTCCGTCGCACGAATCGACTCCATGCGATCGAAGACTGCTCTGATTATCTTACCAGCGGTAGTGAGCAAACGCTTTGTTCGCTTCTGCCATACGGTGAGTTTCTTCACGTTTACGGACAGCAGCACCAGTGTTGTTTGCTGCATCCATGATTTCTTTAGCCAGTCTGTCTTCCATGGTGTTTTCTCCACGTAGACGAGCATAGTTTACTAACCAGCGAAGTGCCAGAGTCGTACGACGATCAGGACGTACTTCTACAGGAACCTGGTAGTTAGACCCTCCTACACGACGAGCTTTAACTTCTAATACAGGCATGATATTTTTCAGTGCTTGTTCATACACTTCCATAGGATCATTTCCTGTTGTTTCTTTAATCTGATCAAATGCATCATACAAAATCGTTGATGCTTTTCCACGCTTACCGTCAACCATCAAACGGTTGATCAGACGGGAAACCAGTTTAGAGTTGTACATTGGATCTGGTAATACATCACGTTTTGCTACAGGACCTTTACGAGGCATTCAAATTCCTCCTTTCGGGAATATTAATTTCGAGTTATTTTATGAAGCTGAGCTTAACGCCTCACTCCACTTTTATTTATCCAGTTTCGTTCAGCAGCTCTCCGTGCCATTCACCTTGAAAATTCGCTGTGCAGTCTTCGACTTGCTTGACGAAGCTGTTTCGGCTTTAGCCGTTTACAGATTAGTTATGTCGATAAGCAAGGCTTATGCGACCTTCATCTATTGCTATTTTCTAGGTGGATGTCAGGCTGAGCTTAACGCCTCACTCCACTTTTACTTATCCAGTTTCGTTCAGCAGCTCCCCGTGCCATTCACCTTGAAAATTCGCTGTGCAGTCTTCGACTTGCTCGCTATAATTTTCCAGGTGGATGTCAGGCTGAACTTAACGCTTCACTCCACTTTTATTTTACTTATTTAGGACGCTTAGTTCCGTATTTAGAACGACCTTGTTTACGGTCTGTTACTCCGGCCGTATCAAGCGCTCCACGAACGATGTGATAACGTACACCCGGTAAGTCTTTTACTCGACCTCCACGGATAAGTACCACGCTGTGTTCCTGAAGGTTGTGACCTTCACCTGGGATGTATGCTGTTACTTCGATCATGTTAGATAGACGTACACGAGCATATTTACGTAAAGCTGAGTTAGGTTTTTTAGGAGTCATTGTTCCCACACGAGTACAAACACCACGTTTTTGTGGAGAGTATACTGTCGTCTGTTTGCGCTTCTGAGTGTTGTACCCTCTATTCAACGCAGGTGACTCTGATTTACTTGTTTTAGATTTACGAGGCTTACGGATCAGTTGATTCATTGTAGGCATATTGTGTTTCCTCCTTCCATTTTTACTGTGTAATACTTGCTTTTCTAGGTCCACACATCCAGGCGGTTCCTTTTTGGGCAAAAAAGAATAATCGCTTAATGCGACGGCCTTCCATTGCCAGAAACCTTCTTGATATATGGCTTGTTTTTGTCTCTTGCGTACCAGTCAGCACGACTGTTAACTCAATCAGGCCAGATCACTCCAGCACAAGAATCGGAACACAAAAGCACCTCTAGCATAGTACCACGCAGGGACGGTTATGTCAATAACCTGTTGGAAATTAATTTATTTACCCAAAAGGTATATCAGAGCAGCCCGAAGCTGCCCCGACTTCCTTCCAGTTTAATTACTCTGTTGTAGTCTGATCTGCAGGTTGAACGTCTTCATTAATGCTATAGACATTTTCGCTGACGACGCCTACTTCTTTAGGTTTCATGTCGTTGTACACCTTCATACCTGTTCCGGCTGGAATAGATTTACCAATGATGACATTTTCCTTCAGACCAATCAGTTTATCGTTCTTACCTCTTATCGCAGCATCGGTCAGGACACGAGTTGTTTCCTGGAATGATGCAGCAGATAAGAAACTGTTTGTTTCAAGTGACGCTTTGGTGATACCCAGAAGAACTGGGCGTGCTGTTGCTGGAAGTCCACCAGATAATAAGGTCGATCTGTTGGCTTCCTTGAAGTCTGCAACATCTACCAGGCTACCTGGCAGGATGCTCGTATCACCTGGATCCATCACTCTAACTTTCTGAAGCATCTGTCTGACCATTACCTCGATGTGCTTATCACCGATTTCAACCCCTTGACTGCGGTAAGCGTACTGTACTTCTTTAAGCATGTAGTTCTGAAGCTTAATGACGTTACTTACTGCAAGGAGCTGTTTAGGTTCGATTGATCCTTCACTCAATGCATCCCCACGTTCGATAAAGCTGCCGACTTTCACTCGGAGTCGGGCATTGATTGCCAGAGTGTAGCTGCGGGTATCTGTTGCACCCTTAACCGTCACTTCTTTAGTTCTTTCGCTAGGGTTTTCTTCTATAGACACGACTTCCCCAGTTACTTCAGTGATTGTTGCAAGACCTTTAGGGTTTCTTGCTTCAAAGATTTCCTGAACACGAGGGAGACCCTGAGTGATATCGTCTCCGGCAACCCCACCTGTGTGGAACGTACGCATGGTCAGCTGAGTACCCGGTTCACCGATAGATTGAGCAGCAATTGTACCAACTGCTTCTCCTACTTCGACTTCACGGCCAGTTGCCAGGTTACGTCCGTAACATTTCTTACATACCCCATGATTAGTGTTACATGTAAAGACGGAACGGATTGTTACTTTTTCAATTCCTGATTCGATGATTACTTTAGCGATATCTTCAGTGATCAGGTCATTTTCTTTAACGAGTACGGCATCTGTTTCCGGATGTCTCACTGTCTTACGTGCATAACGTCCGATGATACGTTCTTCAAGCGGCTCGATTTCTTCGTTGCCGTCTTTCAGTGTTTCAGCGTCCAATCCACGTTTCGTGCCACAGTCTTCTTCACGGATAATGACGTCTTGAGCTACATCTACCAGACGACGAGTCAGGTAACCGGAGTCAGCTGTCTTAAGCGCCGTATCGGTCATTCCTTTACGGGCACCGTGTGTAGAGATGAACATCTCGAGAACGGACAGCCCTTCACGGAAGTTTGATGTGATCGGCAGTTCCATGATACGACCACTCGGAGCCGCCATCAGTCCACGCATTCCAGCAAGCTGGGTAAAGTTGGAGATGTTACCACGGGCACCGGAATCACTCATCATGAAGATGTTATTGTGGTTATCCAATGAGCGCATCAAGTGTTCCTGGATGGTATCTTTTGTTTTCGTCCAGACATCGATGACTGCAGTATAGCGCTCTTCTTCAGTTATCAGACCACGACGGTGAGACGCGTTGATGCGGTCCACCTGTTTGTGTGCCTGATCCAGGATCTCACCTTTTTCTTCCAGGTGAGAAATGTCGGCGATTCCGACAGTGATTCCTGATTTAGTTGAGTGTTTGTAGCCAAGGTTCTTCATTTTATCCAGCATTTTTGATGTTTCAGTGACCTGGAATCGTTTGAAGACTTCAGCAATGACGTTACTTAAGTTTTTCTTCTTGAACGGTGACACGAGTTCAGCATTCTTGATGTGCTCTCTGATGTCCGTTCCATAAGGGACAAAGTATTTATCCGGAGTCTGTTTCTCCAGGTTGTCCTGAGAAGGTTCATTCAAGTACGGGAACTCTTTCGGCATGATTTCATTGAAAATCAGTTTTCCGACCGTTGTAACAAGGTACTTGTCCTTCTGCCATTCAGTAAACGGCTTTTCAGGCAGCGCGGATGCATGAACCGCTACTCTTGAGTGAAGGTGAACATAGCCGGTCTGGTATGCTTGAATTGCTTCAGACTGACTTGAGAAGATCATGCCTTCTCCAATTTTACCCGCATCTTCCATAGTCAGGTAGTAGTTACCCAGTACCATATCCTGTGAAGGTGTTACAACGGGTTTCCCATCTTTAGGGTTCAGGATGTTCTGAGCACCAAGCATCAGAATACGGGCTTCAGCCTGAGCTTCGTCACTTAATGGAACGTGAACAGCCATCTGGTCTCCATCGAAGTCGGCATTGTATGCTTCACACACTAATGGGTGAAGACGGATTGCTTTTCCTTCAACAAGTACAGGTTCGAAAGCCTGGATACCCAGACGGTGAAGCGTAGGCGCCCGGTTAAGAAGAACAGGGTGTTCTCTGATGACATCTTCAAGTACAGCCCAGACTTCTTCGTCCATGCGTTCAACTTTACGTTTCGCATTCTTGATGTTGTTTGCAATTTCTCTTGCGACCAGCTCTCTCATAACAAAAGGCTTGAACAGCTCAATTGCCATTTCTTTAGGCAGACCACACTGGTACATTTTAAGACTTGGTCCAACAACGATAACGGAACGACCAGAATAGTCGACACGTTTACCCAGCAAGTTCTGACGGAAACGTCCCTGTTTCCCTTTCAGCATATGAGAAAGAGATTTAAGTGGACGGTTACCCGGTCCAGTCACTGCACGTCCGCGACGGCCGTTGTCAACTAGTGCATCGACAGCTTCCTGAAGCATACGTTTCTCATTCTGAACGATGATATGCGGAGCATTCAGGTCCAGAAGGCGTTTCAGACGGTTGTTACGGTTGATGACACGACGGTACAAGTCGTTCAAGTCACTTGTTGCAAAACGTCCACCTTCAAGCTGAACCATCGGACGCAGTTCAGGTGGAATGACTGGTACAACGTTCATGACCATCCATGCCGGATCGTTTCCTGAATTTCTGAAAGCTTCCAGAATATCCAGACGACGGATCGCACGAGTACGTTTTTGTCCTGTAGCCGTCTGAAGCAGTTCTTTCAGCTCTTCGACTTCTTCCACAAGATTTACGTCGTTCAATAATGTCTTGATCGCTTCCGCACCGATTTCAGCCTGGAAACTGTTTCCGTACTGTGCACGGCGTTCGCGGTATTCGCGTTCAGTCATCAGCTGTTTCTTCTCAAGTGGTGTGTCACCAGCATCAGTGACAACATATGAAGCGAAATAAATGATTTCTTCAAGCGCACGTGGCGACATATCCAGTACAAGTCCCATACGACTCGGGATACCTTTAAAGTACCAGATGTGTGTTACAGGTGCTGCCAGTTCAAGGTGACCCATACGTTCACGGCGAACTTTAGATTTAGTGACTTCTACGCCACAACGGTCACAGACGATCCCTTTATAATGGACACGTTTGTATTTCCCGCATGAACATTCATAATCTTTTGACGGTCCAAATATTCTTTCACAGAACAGTCCGTCTTTTTCAGGTTTCAGTGTGCGGTAATTGATTGTTTCAGGTTTCTTAACTTCTCCGTAAGACCAGCTGCGGATCTTGTCCGGTGAAGCCAGACCTATTTGTATACTTTCAAATTTATTTACATCGATCAAAGGGGCTACCTCCCTTTAGTAGATTATAGAGCTGCCCTAGTGCTCCTCTTACATGCGAAAAGATGAAGGAGAGGAAAGAATGCTGTATAATCTTCTGTCCTCTCACTTCTATCTTTTAATGTGTTTCTGACTTACTCCTGCTCCTGCTCTTGTGACTCAGCAAGGGCTTCTTCCTGTTCTTTCAGTCTTGCTTCTTCAGCACGCTTTTCGTCCTGTTCTTTTTTCATCTTTTCAAGTGAATCGACATTTCCGAATTCATCGTCTTCATCTGAATCCTGAAGATCGATGGCTTCTTCGTTGATGTCCAGTACTTTAAGATCCAGTCCCAATGACTGAAGCTCTTTGACAAGTACTCGGAATGATTCCGGTACACCAGGTTTTGGAATGGTTTCACCTTTGACGATGGCTTCGTACGTTTTCACACGTCCGACAACATCATCTGATTTGTATGTCAGGATTTCCTGAAGGGTATAAGCCGCACCGTATGCTTCCAGTGCCCATACCTCCATCTCTCCGAAACGCTGTCCACCGAACTGGGCTTTACCACCAAGCGGCTGCTGCGTAACTAGAGAGTATGGTCCAGTTGAACGGGCGTGCAGTTTGTCGTCGACCATGTGGGCCAGTTTGACGAAGTACATGACTCCGACAGAGACCTTGTTGTCGAACGGCTCCCCTGTACGTCCATCGATCAGTACCGTTTTGGCATCGTCATCCATACCGGCTTCTTTGATCGTTTCCCAGACTTCATTTTCATTGGCTCCATCAAATACCGGCGTTGCAATGTGAATGCCCATCTTGCGTGCGGCCATTCCCATGTGCAGTTCGATGACCTGACCGATATTCATACGTGATGGTACCCCAAGCGGGTTAAGCATGATATCGACAGGTGTACCGTCCGGCATGAACGGCATGTCTTCTTCTGGAAGAATAAGGGATACAACACCCTTGTTTCCGTGACGACCGGCCATTTTATCTCCGACGTTGATTTTACGTTTCTGAACGATAAAGACACGAACAAGATAGTTGACGCCAGGAGATAGTTCGTCTCCAGCTTCACGAGTAAAGATCTTCACGTCGTGAACGATCCCTCCACCACCGTGAGGCACTCTTAGTGATGTATCTCTTACTTCACGTGCTTTTTCTCCAAAGATCGCATGTAATAGTTTTTCTTCCGCAGATAACTCAGATACCCCTTTTGGTGTGACTTTACCTACAAGGATGTCTCCATCATGGACTTCTGCACCAATTCTGATGATTCCACGATCATCAAGATTTTTCAGTGCGTCGTCGCCAACGTTAGGCAGTTCACGGGTGATTTCTTCAGGGCCTAGTTTCGTATCGCGGGCTTCAGATTCATATTCTTCAATATGGATCGATGTATAGATGTCATCTTTGACCAGGCGCTCACTCATGATGACCGCATCTTCAAAGTTATAGCCGTCGAATGTCGTGAAGGCAATAAGCGGATTGCGTCCCAGCGCCATTTCACCATTTTCCATAGAAGGTCCGTCCGCAAGAATATCTCCTTTGTCAACCTGTTCACCATGACGTACCAGTGAACGCTGGTTGTAGGATGTTCCCGCATTGGAACGTTTAAATTTAGCTACATAGTAACTATCCAGTGCACCATCTTCACGTCTGACACGAATCTGTTTCGCATCAACGTATTCAACAGTACCTGAATGTCTTGCAATGACTGCTGCTCCAGAGTCACGCGCTGCTGTGTGCTCGATTCCTGTTCCAACAAGCGGTGCTTCCGGATCGATCAGAGGCACGGCCTGACGCTGCATGTTCGCACCCATCAGGGCACGGTTGGAGTCATCGTTTTCAAGGAATGGAATACTTGCTGTCGCAACAGACACAACCTGCTTAGGTGATACGTCCATATAGTCGACAAGAGAGGCTTCCAGTTCTTCGTTGTTGTTCTTCGTACGAGCCAGAACCAGATCGTTGACGAATGATCCGTCGTCGTTAAGCGGCGCATTGGCCTGAGCAACAACATAAAGATCCTCTTCGTCTGCAGTCAAATAGTCGATTTCACCAGTTACGCGTCCAGTTTCTTTATCCACTCGACGGTAAGGTGTTTCGATAAATCCGAACTCGTTGATCTTAGCGTATGTGGACAAGCTGTTGATCAGCCCGATGTTTGGTCCCTCAGGTGTTTCGATCGGGCACATACGTCCATAGTGGGAGTAGTGAACGTCTCGGACTTCATATCCGGCACGGTCACGCGTCAGTCCACCAGGTCCTAACGCAGACAGGCGTCTTTTGTGTGTCAGCTCGCCAAGCGGGTTCGTCTGATCCATGAACTGAGACAGCTGTGAAGAACCGAAGAACTCTTTGATGGACGCAACAACTGGACGAATGTTGACCAATTGCTGTGGTGTTGTCGTAGATGTGTCCTGAATGGACATACGCTCACGAACCACACGTTCCATACGAGACAGACCGATACGGAACTGATTCTGAAGCAGTTCCCCAACTGAACGGATACGTCTGTTTCCTAAGTGGTCGATATCGTCTGTTTCGCCGATGCCTTCCTGTAAGTTGAAGAAGTAACTCATGGATGCGATCATGTCCGCCGGAAGAATGTATTTCACTTCACGGTCAGGATTCGCATTTCCGATGACATTGACAACACGGTCATTGTCATTCGGAGAGTAGACTTTAACGATCTGAAGATCGATCGGTTCAGGCACGACACCTTCATCGGATGGATAAAGCGTCACTGCGTTCAGTCCGTTATCCAGATGTGGTCCGAGCTGGTCCATGACTTCACGGTTGATCAGTGTACCTTCTTTAGCCAGCAGTTCGCCTGTTTCACTGTCAACCAGTGATTCAGCCAATGTCAGACCCATCAGGCGGATTTTAAGATCCAGTTTCTTGTTCATTTTATAGCGTCCGACACGAGCCAGGTCATAACGCTTAGGGTCGAAGAAGCGTGTAGTCAGGAGACTTCTTGAAGAGTCAGCCGTTTTAGGCTCTCCTGGACGCAGACGTTCGTAAACATCTTTCAGTGCTTCTTCCACTCGGGAATCCGAAGTGTTTTTGTGAATATCTTTTTCTAGAGTAGCTACCAGACTTTCGTTCGAGCCGAAAATATCCAGAATTTCATCATCCGATCCGAATCCCAGTGCACGAACAAGTACACTTAGAGGGATTTTACGGGTACGGTCGATACGGACATTGGACAAGCCTTTAGAATCCGTTTCATACTCCAGCCATGCGCCACGGTTAGGAATGACAGTAGATCCGAATCCTTCCATGCCGTTCTTTTCAACTTTAGGGCTGAAATAAACGCCAGGTGAACGGACTAGCTGAGAAACGATAACACGTTCCGCTCCGTTGATGATGAATGTTCCCTGTTGGGTCATCAGTGGGAAGTCTCCGAAGAATACTTCCTGCTCTTTTACTTCGCCTGTTTCTTTATTGATCAGGCGCAGTTTGACGTACAGTGGAGCTGAATAGTTAGAATCATGCTGTCTCGCTTCATCTACTGAATATTTAGGTTCCTGCAGCTGATAGTCTGTAAATTCAAGTGACAGATTACCTGAAAAGTCTTCGATAGGAGAAATGTCCTTGAACATGTCTCTCAATCCTTCTTCAAGAAACCAGTCATAAGAGTTTGTCTGAATTTCGATTAGGTTCGGTAATTCCAATACTTCTTTAATTCGTGAGTAACTTCTACGTGTACGGTGCTTGCCGTATTTCACATCTTGGCCTGCCAACCTCTTCACCCCTCATAAATAATCACTAGCCGTCATAATCAAAAGCAATTGCTGTATTTGATCATCCGCTTCTTATATTACAATTGCGTTACAATTGTTAACAAACGTTTAAAAACAAGGCGTTTACCCTGTTTTTGACCAAAAAAAATACAAAAGAGTCGTGAAAGAATCATCCTGAATCATCACACATTCTTTTGTTTTGCTCCAAAAACCGCGTCCGGACAATATTTCGTACGGGTTTTATTTTCATACTTTGTTTAGCGTCTATTAAGTTTACACAAAAAGCAAGTGGTTGTCAAGTTTGAATTTGCCCTTTTTACGTCAGGGCAGCCTCTAAATCGAGCATGTAGGAGGAAGGCAATGGAACACTGGTATGAATTTCTTTGAAACACTGTAAGAAGACACACAAATAGAACGCCCTTTTCAG